>DAITPE010000084.1:0-13551 GCA_036833775.1 Pyrinomonadaceae bacterium
AATCTACTCGATGACGGTTAAGGGTAAATTGGATGCTTTGTTCGTTTCAAAATCCGAAGTTTTCACGACCGGCGGGATTTTTTTCTTGGTCTTTCCTTTTTGTGAAACATCGATAATGTCAAATGATTGCAACACAACATCTTCGCTCAACCCAGTTTTTATTTTTTCCAGATCAACTTCTATGATTTTAGTTTCACGATTTATGCGTCGAAATATTGTGATGGAATTTATTAAAGCATCTTTTGAAGCACCGCCCGCGCTGTCTATTGCTCTTGAAACGGTTAGTTGTGATCGCATTGAAATTTGTTTTGGATTATTAACACCGCCGATCACGTAAACCGGATCAGATTCCAAAACCGTAATCACATCGCCGCTCAATATTTGCGGATTTGCGTCTTTATCGCCTGAAAGCAAATCTGAAATTCTAATATTCAAAATTTGTGAGCCGTTTACACTGCTGGTTTTGACGAACTTTTGGCGTTTGCTGCCGTCTGAAACATTTGTGGAAGCAATTTCTACATTTTTTTCTTCACAACTCAGATTTTGAGGTCTGAAAATCCTGATTTCACCGTTGGCTGTTTCAGTCAAACCGCCGCTTTTTATCAAAAGTTCATTTAAATTCGTCGGACGCTTCAGTTGAAATCTTTGCGATTTTTTTACGGCACCGTCCAAAATAGACAAAGCCCGATTTGATGAATCGAGAATTTTTACGACAACTTTCGGATCGCGCAGAAGCTTTGCGTATCCTTTGGCAATCGCTTCGGAAACTTTTTCTTCGCTTTGACAAAGACCGTAGATTGGTTCTTCGACAAATTCGATTCCGTCCAAAAATCCTTCGGGATTTAATTTTCCGCGCCAATCGTATTCAACACTGCCGAGAACATCGACATCGATGATGTCACCAAAGTGAATTAATTTACCTTGAAATTCGGGGTTTGCGTCAGTTTTTACAGCGTCTTGTGAAACGGATGTTTGTCCATTTACGGTAAATAGAAATGCAAAGAATAAAACTAATGTCGTTAAAATACGATTTTTCATCAATTGACTAAAACTTTAAAATTACAAAACAAAAGTTTTATTTATTCTTTCATTTTCCATTGCCGAAACCTCAGAAGAGTTATTGCTTTTTTCATTCTTATCTTTTTCATTTTCACGATGTGCAGAACGTTTTTTGTGTTTTCTTGTCGGTTTTACGGAAACAGTTCCGGGAACTGCAAATCCGGTAAACTCCCAATTACAAGAATCACAAAGCAAATTATAACGAAAGACTAATTTCGACCAAAAAGGGGTTGGACGATAACCTCTTCTAATTCGATTACTATGACATTTGGGACAGCGTTGGCTAATCATATTTATCCTCCAACAGTGGATCTTTTGAGTTTTTTTTCCTTATTTTTTTCTTAGTTTCGAGACCGCGAATTTTTTCGATCTCATCGTTTATTTGTTGGGCAATTCTCTCTCTTTCTTGACTTTTCACGTTTTCGCGCCCGAGAAAAAAAAGCGCATCGCGGTAATGGCTGATCGATCGTTTATAATTACCCTTAAATGCAGAACGCTCCGCTTGTTCGATCCAATGAGTTACCTTGATCGAAACAATGAAATCCTTAAGAGCTTCTTCTGATTCCTGTAAATTTAGCTCCTGCGGATAAAATTGTAATGCAGAATCAATAATTGTTAAAGCCTTTTGAGCAGTTTCGATTTTATCCGAAACCGAAACTTGATTTTTTGCTTCTCTGGTTAAATTTTTTGCTTCGATTTCCGCCCATTGAAGCAGATGAAATTTATGAAATTCCGAAACAATTTCTCGTCCGCGCCTGAAAGCGGCTAATCGCGGCGAACCGACACCGACAGTTTGAAGTTCCCTTTCATTCAGTAATAAATATTCCTGACACATTTCAAAAACTTCAAAATGTCCTTCAGCCAAATTCCCGAGAACATTTGCGGCTTCGGATTTTCTTTTGATTTCTTTAACGATGGCAGAATTTTGTTCGATCGTTATTTTATTGTAATTTCTGTGCTGATTGTGATTTAGCGATATATTATCGATATTTGAATCGAGTCGTTTTCTTTCCAAAAGATAACGATTTCGAGCTTGCTTCAAAACCACTTCACGTAAAATCACTGCACCGCCGAGAACAAAACTCGCTCCGATTCCCGCACCGATCCAAGGCGTATCTTCGTTTCCTTCGTGCAAAATTCCCCAAATCAGAAAAAAGAAAGCAATTGTGGCGGCAGCAGCCAAAATATAATAATTCGAGGCAGGCAGCCAAAAAGGTCGGCGATGATCCATTGCACCGCGCCTTCTTTGCTGAACGTAGTAGGAGTTATTTGGTCTGTTGTTCAATCTTATTCCCCCCGAACTATTACCTTGGAACTTGAGCCAAATATTTTATCATAGTGAATTTTATGAAGAGTTTTGTCAATCAAAAAAATCAATACTTATGTTTTACACCTTTATTTGCTTTATTTTAAACGACACAATTTGCTATAATTCCCGCAAAATGAGTGGTAAAAAGAAAAAAGAAGATAAAACTATTTTTGAAACGATTCGTAAACCAACCGCACCGCCAACGAAACAAATCGGTCAAAATAAACCTGAAAGCAAGATTCATCCCGTAAACCGTAAAGCCAAACACAAGAAAAAAGACGATTCAGAGAGTTAATTTATGCCGATTTTCCGCAAAAAAAAAGAAAGCCGCACAAAGCGTCAATACGTTTGGGCACGCCCTGAAATGTTTGTCACTTTTCGAGCCGAAATTATGCCCGGTCGAAGCCGTGAAGAAAGAACCTACCGAATCAAAGAAGTTTTGCCGAATGATCGTGTCATTTTGTATGAATTTGCCGGTGAACATCTGGAAAATGAGTTCGAGCCGGTAAATTTTCTTCGTGAAAAACCCAAACTCGATCAAAATTCGTAAACTTTCCCGACTTCCAGAACATTTATATTTTCGATTCCAAGATTGTCTAGTTGTTCTATCACTTTTTCACGATACATCGGCTTGATATTTATGACGTAGATCGGGCAATTTTGTTTACTTTTTGCAATTTCACCTTTCAAAACCAAAGGCGTTAAATGATGTGAAGCATCTGCTAATTGAATCAATTCATCAGGAAACGCGCATTCGATCAAAATTGCCTTTAAATTAGTTATCAAATTCAGTTCATCCCAAAATAATTCCATTTTTGAAGTATCGCTGGTGATTGCGATCGTCGAATTTTCATCTGAAACTAAATATCCGACCGAAGGCACTTTATGATTTACCCGAATTGCTTTGAAATTTAGATTGCGAATTTTGAAGGTCACATTCGGTTCAATTTTTTGGTAGTTCAAAATTGAATTATTTGAATTCGACAATTCCGAAAAACGAGGATAAATTTCCCAGTTAAATATATGATTTTCCAAAGTTTCGATAACTTCTTCGATTGCGTAAACTTTGATCGGTTCGGTTAGAGTCGCAAACAAATCGTCAATAAATAACGGTAAACCGGCGATGTGATCGAGATGAGCGTGGGTCAAAAGAATGTCACGAATTGTTTGTTTTTGCTTATCGGAAGTAGCCATTGCAAGGCTTCCGGCATCAATTGCAACACAATCGTTTACTACGAAACAAGCTAAATGCTGACGCGTTGAAGCGTTGCCTTTTTCATCGAATGTGCTTGGAAGTTGTTGAAATTTCAATTCGTTTTATTATTTACCTCGCACAAGTTTGTGCTCTTCCGCCATCAATCTCGTAGGTCGCGCCCGTGATCCAATCCGCCTTTTCAGAAGCCAGAAAATAAATCAATTCGGCGGCTTCTTCGGGCTTTCCGGCACGACCGAGCGGATGCGTATTTTTGGCATTTTCCAAAAATTTTTCATAATCAGCTTCTGCCATTCCGCCACGCTTGTGCAAATTTGTCACAACAACGCCCGGATTAATTGCATTCACCCTTACACCTTTTGGTGCAAGTTCCAGCGCAGAACAACGCGTCAGTTGGTCAATCGCCGCTTTTGAAACACAATATGCCAACACGTTCGGGAATGCCCGAGTTCCCGTTACGCTCGAAACATTGACGACATTTCCTTTTGTTTTTTCCAAAAAAGGAACGCATTTCTGCATCAGATAAAAAACAGAACGCAAATTAATATCCATCATTTTATCCCAAATATCGAGCGAAGTGTTTTCAATTGAACCGTTTGCGATAATTCCGGCGGCATTTACCAAGACATCAATTTGACCGAAATGATCGGTAATTTCCGTAACCAATCTGTCAACTTGCCGAGTTTCGCGCAAATCGCAAAGATACGGCTTCACGTTTCCGCCGTTTTGTTTGGCTTCTTCTCTCAGCAGGTTCAATTCTTTTTCGTTTCTGGCAACCGCCGCAACTTTTGCCCCGTTTGCGGCAAAAATCAATGCCGCTGCACGCCCGATGCCACTACTTGCGCCTGTAATTACGGCAACTTTATCCTGCATAAATATTTAAATATTTTCCTCGCAAACAGTTTAGCCAACAAGTAGTTTGAAAGTCTAGGATTAATTTTGAAATAATTGTCTATTTTTCATTTAAAAAAACAACGAGCAGTTTTTTAATCTGCTCGTTGCGTATAATCAAGATATAATTACTTTTTGGTAAATAACGTATTTTCTTAGGTTTAGCTTCAAATTTAATTAAGATTCGCTGACTTGCGGTTGCGGCGCGAACAATTTTTCAAAAGCAAGTTTTGTTTCTTCGCGTTTATTCCGCTGAAATTCAGAAACCCAATTCGTCACGGTCGAAACCATTTCGCGTGCAGCAGCTTTTTTCGACGTATTTTCTACTTTGACTACTGTTTCAGGTGCCTGAACTTCACCTTTTTTGATAACTTTGATTTTTCCTTTATTAATCATTTCTTTCTCCTTGATCTTATTAATTTTATTTGTATATCCCTAAGAAAAACTTATTTATTTCCCGTTTTTGACCTTTGCAATTTGAATGCCATTCAGAAGACGGCTTCAAATTTCTTTTTTGCGAACTTTTTTTTCAAAAATTTTTATTGAATTTTCAGTTTTTGCAGTTTGCAAATTGCTTCAGACCATTTTTGCGCTTTGCTAAAGTCTTCAAACGAAATTTCAATAAACTTTGTTCCCACTTTTTTTGATAAACACCGTAAACATTGGCGTTAAACTATGAACGAACACTTAATTAAAACTTGCAATAAAACGGCATATACTTTGCATTTTGTTGTTTACGATGAGTTTCACGGATTATTTATTTATTTATTTATCGATCGGCGCACCGTTGGCAGTTTATTTTTTTCTGCAAAATCGAAATTGTCTTAAAACAAGACAGCTTTGGCTGAAATCAATACTCAATTTCTTGTTTTGGATACCATTTGCATTTCAACTATTAAAAAAATATCTAAAAAAGGAACGCTTAAAAATTAATTTCGACTCTTTTGAAAATTCAGATTCAGCCGATAAGAAACTTTCGGAGTTACAACGAAATCTCGAAAATTCGATTATTGAAATAAAAACAGATTTATCGCTTTTCGATGTTCGTGAGATTTTGGATCGTTATGCCGGATTAACACTCGAAACGAAAGCGTCAGCATACAACGATTCGAAATATTCAAATGAATTTTTCGATATTTCCGAAAATAAAAATTCTGAAATTGCTTCGATCTGTGAACAAAGACGCAACCTCAAAAGACTTTCGTTTCATCAAAAACTCGCGGCAAACGAATTTACCGAACTGATCTCGGATATTTTTTACCGAAATCAGCTTTCTCAAAACCTATATTCTCAATTTTTAGAATTTGCCTTTTTAATAAAGGATTTTGAGATGCAAACAGAAATTAAAAAGTTGTTTTCGCAGGAATTGCAAACAATCGATGTTTTAACCGTCAAGCAAAGGGAGAATGATTTATGGAATACCGAACAACCAAATCCGCTCAAAACCGCAACGCTTTCGATGTCGTTTCCTTCAATGAAAGCAACGACGAGCTTGCGCTCCAAAGATTAAATTATTTTTTGGCGCAAAATGCGGAAACCGACCGAATGAAGGAAATGTATCGTTCGGATCAAGAAAAACTCGAAGCGGAAATGATGGAAAATCCGCTCGGATTTGAAAAGGTTTATGCATATTTCGGTTTGCTCCTTGGCTTTTTACCGCCGCTCGTTATTTTCTCCAAGATGCTTTTTAAAGGCGGTTCGAGAAACGAAATATTTATCTTTCTGCTTTTTGGTTTCGTCAATTTTATAACGGCAGTTGTCGGGTATTTTTCGGGTAAATTCATCGGTTACAATATGCGGAGTCTGGAAAATGCTTCATGGACGAAAATGATTCTGACTTCTCCGTTTATCGGTTTGTTTTGGGGAATTCTGGCAGGCGGCGCAGGCGGAATTTTCATTTTCATCGTCGGTGCATTTTTCGGTGCATTTCTCGGCGGCTTGGTCGGCGCGATCGCAATTACTTTTTTTGCGATCTTTCATCGTTTGCTGAAAAAAGGAGAATCGATCGAAACGAAACACTTTCTACCGCTTGCTTTCGGAACAGTTTTCACAATTTGTTCATTTATTCTTGGACTATAAAATCATTTTGGAATACACTTCTGTTTTCGTAACATTTTGTTCACTTTTTATTAACACGAAAACAGCGGCGGAAATTCCGAAATGATCAAATATTTTATCTTTTTGGCAGTCTTTTTTTGTTCGGTTTTGTTCATTGATGCTCAATCAAACCAGATTGACCACGATGCCGAATTTTGGTCAGATACGACATTGGTATTTCCTGTTTATTATCAAAAAGACGATAACGGCAAAAAGATCGAAAAAATAGATTTTTTGATCAGCGGAACATTTCGCGGCGGGAAAAACTTCTCAAAACCTGTCGATGAACGAATCGGTGCCGGATTTGATTTTTTTGTTCACAAAAATTTAACCTTAACAACGAGTTATTTATACCGCGCCGGACAACCGCCGACCGGCGGAAAAGAATTTGAACACCGTATCAGATTTGAAGCGACTCCGGGCAATAAATGGAAATATTTTTCGCTGAAAGACCGTAATCGATTTGAATACCGAATCAGAAATTCACGCGCAGATTCGTGGCGTTATCGAAACAAATTGACATTTACGATTCCGGTTACGAAAGACAAAAAAGAATTGTTTGCGCCTTTTATTGCTGATGAAGTTTTTTATGATTTTCACGCAAAGAAATGGAATCGTGACGAATTTTCGGTCGGAATCAGCAAAAAATTCAATAAACATTTCAGCACTGATTTTTATTATCTGTTTCAATCTAACCGCGAAGCCGCATTGAAATATGTAAATGTTTTGGGTGTGAACTTCAAATACAAAATTGACTAAAATTCGGTAAATTGCAAAGCTATTTTTGATTCAAATATCAAATCACCGGATTTTCAATGCTCGTTTTATTACATCTTTTCGCGCTTTTTTTGCTGGTTTTGCTCGGCTTTTACGTTTTTGTGGCAAATCCGCGCAGCCGCGCACATCAAACTTTTGCGATCTTCATTTCATTTCTCGCGCTCTGGACGGTCAAAGATTTAATTTTCTGGAATTTTCACGACGAAAACATTAGTTCGAGTTGGTGGGCGGCGGCAAGCTTTATCATCGCGCTTTTGATGCAATGGGCGTTGGCGGTTTTCGCTTGGGTTTTTCCTGAAAATTCAAGGACACCAAAGAAAAAAGCGGCGGTTTTATTTGCGCCGGGAATCGTTTTGATTCCTTCCGCAGTTTTCGGTTTACTTTGGCGCAAAGTCGGGTTTGAAAACGGTAGATTTACGATTGATCTCGCGCCGCTTGCGTATGCTTTCGTCTTTTATGTTTATTTCGTTTTTTTCTTCGGCGCATCGATCTTATTCGCAAAATACCGAAAATTGCGCGGAACGCAAGAAGCGCAGCAAGTCGGCGCGATTATTTGGGCTTTGGTAATCACTGGAATATTGAAAACGCTTGCGAATATCATTCTTCCCTATTTCGGTTTGTATCAATTTTTGCCTTATTCTTCAATTTTCGTGCTTCCCGGAGTTTTGATCTACGCTTATGCAATTTCCAATTTCAAGCTTTTTTCCCTTCAAACAGCCTTAAGCCAATTTCGTTTGTTTCCGATTTCATACAAAGTCGCGTTAAGTATTGCAACCGTTGCGATTATCAGTTTTTTGATCTTTCAAATTCCGATTGT
Organism: Pyrinomonadaceae bacterium; assembly: GCA_036833775.1. Classification (GTDB taxonomy): domain Bacteria; phylum Acidobacteriota; class Blastocatellia; order Pyrinomonadales; family Pyrinomonadaceae; genus JAJQRF01. Next base: position 8,164 of record DAITPE010000084.1, read on the forward strand.
CGGTTGGGCGTTTCGTGAAGGAATGAATTTTGAAGCGTGGCGCAAATATTTAGTTTTCAGTATCATTTCCGCGCTCGTGCCGAATTTAATTCTGGTTTTGCTGATCGTCCGAATCATTTCGCGTCCGCTTCAGCGAATCACGTTGGCGGCGGTCGAAGTTACAAAAGGAAAATACGGAACCGAGATCGAATTGCGCGAAACGAACGACGAAATCGGTCTTCTTGCCGATTCATTTAACGAAATGAGCCGCAAAATGGCTTCCGACATTGAACAATTAAGAAACCTGAACGAACAATTGATCCGCACCGAAAAACTCGCGGCGATGGGAACTTTAGCCGCCGGAGTCGCACACGAAGTCAATAATCCGCTCGCTTCGATTTCGTCTTTGATTCAAATGATGCAAACGAATTCAAATATTGACGAACGCACGAAAGAAAATTTGAAATTAATCTCGACTCAAATTAACCGCATCAGCCAAGTTACGAAAGATATGATGGATTTTGCGCGGGTTCGTCCGGCGGCGAAGACCGAAATCGACATAAACCGCACGATCGAAACGAGTTTGCGCCTTGCAAGTTTCGACAAATCGTTTCAGAAACTCGAAATCAAGAAATATTTTCAATCCAAAATTCCAAACATTTCAGCCGATTCTGATCAATTACAGCAAGTTTTTCTCAATCTTTTCTTGAATGCCCGCGACGCGATGCCAAACGGCGGCGAGCTTTCGATCAAAACGTATTTTCAAAACAATTTCATCAACATCGAAATCGCCGACAGCGGAATCGGTATCAAAGACAAAGATTTCAAAAAGATTTTCGATCCGTTTTTTACGACCAAACCGACCGGACAAGGAACGGGTTTGGGTTTAGCTGTTTGCTACGGAATAATTACGGCGCACAACGGTAAGATCGAACCGTTTTCAAACGAAAAAGGCGGCGTTTCTTTTTTGATAAGTTTGCAGCTTCAATAAAAAAAGCGAACGGGTTTAAACCATTCGCTTTTATCAAAATCAAGTTAAAAAGTTCTTATCGGTTTCTGACCGAATAAACTCTTCCGTTTCTTGCACGATAATATTTTTTACCGTTTCGCGTGTAAAGATACGTTGCGCCTGCGCCTGCCGCGCCGCCGATGAGCATTCCGGCTTTTCCGCCGATCGCCGCGCCGGTTCCTGCGCCGAGCAAAGTTCCGCCTGCGATTTTCGCACCGCGTCTGTATTTCGAGTTATAAGCACGGCGTTTCGTTCCCTTGCGGCTCGAAGCATAAAGTAAACCTGCGCCTGCGCCGATCATTGCGCCGTTTCTGCCGCGTCCGATCAATGCACCGGCAGCCGTACTTCCGCCGACGATAGCGATGTTTGTTGCCAAACCTTTATAACTTTTCTTCTTTTTACGGCGCGTTTGTCCGAAAGCATCGGGTGCAAAAGACGTGACCATAAACATCAATCCTAAAAATAAAACTAATAATTTTTTCATAATTCCTCCAAATGTCCGTAAACATTTCAATCTTTATTTCTACAATTTTCTAAATCAAAGTCCGTGCCAAAATCATTTTAATTTTTGTCACGAATATATTTTCGTCAATAAACTCTTGACAGTTTCCTCTTTTCGTTGCAATTTAATTGAACATCTACAGATTTCTTTTCTTGAAAAATATGAAAATAAAAATTTTAAGCCTGATGGCTTTTCTGGCTTTCGTTTGTCCGATTTTCGGACAGGAAAAGCCGACGGCATACATTAACGCCAAGATAATTCCGATCGTCGGTCAACCGATCGAGCAAGGAATCTTGATCGTGCAAAACGGTAAAATTACGGCGGTCGGCGATGCACGGACGGTAAAACTTTCTTCGGATGTCACGATCGTCGATCTGAAAGGCAAAACGATTATGCCCGGACTTGTCGATACGCACAGTCATATCGGCGAAGGTTCCGGCGCGGACGGTTCATCGCCGATCCAGCCTGATGTTCGGCTTTTGGACGGCATAAATGTTCGTGCTTCAGGTTTCCAACGCGCACAATCGGGCGGAATTACAACCGTCAACGTGATGCCGGGTTCGGGACATCTCGACAGCGGGCAAACGCTTTATTTGAAGCTGCGCGACAACGCCATCAAAATTGACGATCTTTTGATCTATGACAAAGACGGCAAATATATGGGCGGAATCAAGTTTGCCAACGGCACGAACCCGATTCGGCAAGGCGGCGGAAATTTCCCCGGAACGCGTGCGAAATCGGCGGCTTTAGTGCGCGAGATTTTTATTAAGGCGCAGGAATACCGCGAAAAAGTGAAAAAAGCGAACGGCGACGCCTCGAAAATGCCGCCGCGCGATCTGCAAATGGAAGCTTTGACGGAAGTTTTGGACGGCATGCGCACGATTCATTTTCATACGCACCGCCACGACGATATTTTGACCGTTTTGCGTCTGCAAAAAGAATTCGGCTTTAAATTGGTTTTACAGCACGTTTCCGAAGCTTGGAAAGTTGCGGACGAAATTGCGAAAGCAAAAGTCCCTTCTTCGATCATTTTCATCGATTCACCCGGCGGAAAGCTCGAAACGATGGACATTTCGTTTACGAACGGTGCGGCTCTCGAAAAAGCGGGCGCACTTGTCGGCTTTCACACGGACGACGGTATCACGGATTCGCGCCTTCTGCTTCGTTCAGGCGGCATCGCGGTTCGCGCGGGAATGTCGCGTGAAAAAGCTCTCTATGCTCTGACGATGGCGGGCGCGATTATGCTCGAAATGCAAGATCGTGTCGGTTCGCTCGAAGCGGGTAAAGACGCTGATTTCGTCGTCCTTTCGGGCGATCCTTTGAGCGTTTACACACACGTTTTGCAAACATATGTCGAAGGCAAAAAGGTTTTCGACCGCAGTGATCCGACCGATTATTTGATCCAAGTCGGCGGACTCGGCGCGACAACCGACAAGGAAGTTCACATCGACTGCTTTGACGGCGACGTGGAAGGAGGAAACTAAGATAATGAATAACGTAAAACGGATAACGGATAACGTAATTTTTTCCGTAATTTCAAAAAATGTCTTGATTTGTTTCACGCTACTGCTGACGGCTTACGGCTCACTGCTGACGGTTTCCGCACAAGTTGCCGTGAAAGGTGAAACGATCTGGACGATGGCGGGTGAAAATATAACGAACGGCGTCGTTTTGATCGGCGCGAACGGCAAGATCGAAGCGGTCGGAACGGCGGCGCAGGTTAAAATTCCTGCAAATTACAAAATCGTTTCGGCAAAAGTTGTCACGCCCGGTTTGATCGACGCGCATACGGTCATCGGTTTGAACGGTTATTTGAATCAGACGCACGATCAGATGGCTTTGGACGGCAGTTCGCCGATCCAGCCTGAACTTCGCGCGATCGATGCTTATAATGCCGAAGAAAAATTGATCGAATGGGTGCGCGGTTTCGGCGTGACGACGATTCACACGGGACATTCGCCGCAAGCTTTGGTTTCGGGACAAACGATGGTCGCCAAAACATTCGGCAAAACTGTTGATGACGTGACTTTGAAACCGTTGGCGATGGTTGCGGTGACGCTCGGCGAAAGTGCGCTTGCGGGACAAGGACGTTCGCCCGGAACTCGTGCAAAACAAATTGCAATGCTTCGCGCCGAACTCATCAAAGCGCAGGAAAATTCGAAAAAAGCCGATCCGCCGAAGGATTTGAAGTCGGACATTTGGGTCAAGGTCATCAAAGGCGAAGTTCCGCTTTTAATTAACGCGAACAAAGCGCAGGATATTGCGTCGGCTTTGCGGATTGCAAAGGAATTTAACCTGAAGATCGTGCTCGACGGCGCGAGTGAAGCAACGCTTTTGCTGGGCGACATCAAAGCAGCCGGAATTTCGGTGATAATTCATCCGACGATGGCGCGCGCGGGCGGCGATTCGGAAAGTCTTTCGTGGGAAACGGCTTCAAAATTGAAAGCCGCGGGCGTTACCGTTGCGTTGCAAAGCGGTTATGAAGGTTACGTTCCTAAAACGCGTGTCGTGTTATTTGAAGCGGCGATCGCGGCGGCAAACGGGCTTTCGCAACGCGACGCACTTGCCACGATCACGATCGACGCGGCGAAGATCATCGGAATGGATTCGCGCATCGGCTCGCTCGCAGTCGGCAAAGACGGCGACATCGCGCTTTACGACGGCGACCCGTTCGAATACGTGACGCACTGTATCGGCACGATCATCGACGGAAAAGTCGTCAGTGAAACCGTCAGATAATCAGAAAAACTTCAAACGAGAATAAATTAAAAGACCGTGGAATTTCACAATCGAAACTCCACGGTCTTTAAAATTGAAAACAAAATGTTATAAAAAAATATTTAGTCTCTGCAAAATTGGTCGCTAACGAGGGATTTTGCTCCACACAAAGGGATTTTGCTCAAAATTTGACCGATTTTGCACCAAATGGTGCGATTTTGCTCCGTGTAGAGCGTCATCGGTCAAAATTTGATGGCTGACGGTCAAATTTTGATGGTTGGCGGTCATTTTTTGACTTCTAACGGTCGTTTTTTGACCAATGACGGTCAAATTTTGACCAAATCGATATTTTACATTCTTGATTTAGCAGTCAAGGTTTCTTCGTTCTCGCCATATAAAACACAACGAACTTTTACGTCGTCCTTCAATTTATAAAGCGGAATTTCTTTTTTCGTGCAAATCTCCATTCGCTGTTCACAACGCGGCGCGAAATGACAGCCGTTCGGCAAATTTGTCGGCGACGGAACAACGCCTTCGATCGTTTGCAGGCGATCGACCTTTTCGACGTTGTGCGCCGTTAATTTCGGGACTGATTTCAGCAAACCGCGCGTGTATGGATGTTTCGGAAATTCGAAAATCTCTTCGACCTTCGATTCTTCGACGATCTTTCCCGTATACATCACCGCAACGCGGTCGGCGACTTCGGCAACCACGCCGAGATCATGCGTGATGAGCAAAACGGAAAGCTTGCGGTTTTGTCTGAGTTCGTCGAGAAGTTCGAGAATCTGCGCCTGAATCGTGACGTCCAAAGCCGTCGTCGGTTCGTCGGCGATCAATAATTCGGGATCGCAGGCGAGTGCCATTGCGATCATCACGCGTTGGCGCATTCCGCCCGAAAGTTGGTGCGGATAATCGTTGACGCGCCGCGCCGGATCGGGAATCGCAACTTCGTTCATCGCGTCGATCGCCGAAGCCCACGCCGCTTTTTTATCCAATTTGCGGTGCAGACGCAAGGCTTCCGCGATCTGTTCGCCGACCGTGTAAACCGGATTCAAACTCGTCATCGGGTCTTGAAAGATCATCGCAATATCGTTGCCGCGAATCTCGCGCATTCTCGATTCGGTCGCCGTCGTCAGTTCTTCGTCCTTGAATTTGATCGAACCGCCGACAATTTTTCCCG
>DAITPE010000085.1:0-13504 GCA_036833775.1 Pyrinomonadaceae bacterium
AAAGATGCGGATAACCTTGAATTTCGGGGTATTTTGCCAAAAATTCCTTATTTTCGTTTTCAGGACTCATATTTATTTTGAGCCAAACGAAATTTTCATCGACGATTTTTCCCAAATCCTTATTTTCGATCAAATAATAATCCATAATTCGGCACCAAACACACCATTCGCCGCCAATGTCGAGAATTATCCGTTTATTTTCCGCCGTTGCTTTCGTGACCGCATTTTGCAGATCGGTCGAAGCATTGCGTGTCGGATCAAATTTTTCGCGGTCAACTTTCGGTTCGCTTGAAACCGCCGGTTTTGCTCCAACTTTTTTCCCATTCGTTTGAGCAAAAACGCCGACGCTTGCCGCCAAAATCATCAAAAAAATATAGCCGAATTTTTTCATAAATATATGTTTCGTTCCCAAAAATTATAAATTATCTACGACACGTTTGATGCCGTCTTTGATCAGATCGACATTGAAATTTATCAAAAGACCGAGTTTTTTATTTGTCAGACGCAAATATGTGAGCAAAACTTTGCTGTGAACAGGCGCGATCGCTTCGACGGATTTGATTTCGACAACGACCTTATTTTCAACGATCAAATCCGCCCGAAAACCGACTTCGAGTTTTACTTCTTCGTAAACCACGGGAATCGGTTTTTCAACAACGACCTGCAATCCGCGTTTGCGTAATTCATAAGCTAAAGCGGCTTGATAAACAGATTCGAGAAGCCCGGGACCTAAAGTTTTGTGAACTTTGAAAGCGCAATCTACAGTGATTTTAGCGATTTCATTTTCATGCATAATTTTTATCACGCAAAGGCGCAAAGGACGCAAAGTTAATTTAGAGATTCTCAAGAACGGTTTTCACAAAATACAAGAATTTACGATTTAAAGTCAATATTTTTCTTTTCTTTGCGTCCTTTGCGCCTTTGCGTGATATTTCCTTCAGATCATTTTGTTCAGCAAATCCCAAACTTTTTTCAAATGTCTTTCTTCTACTCTAATGCTGCCAACCGACAAACGGAGCGTAAATTTTCCGTTTAATTTCGTATGTGAAAGATAAGCTTCGCCTGAAGCGTTGATCTCGTTCATTATTTTTTCGTTCAAAGCTTCTAAATCCACAACATTTTTCGGGCAAGCGCGGAAACAAACGAGCGCAAACGGAACGGGCGCGAGCATTTCAAAATTTTCGCTTTCGTCAACCCAATTTGCGAAAAGTCTTGCGAGCCGGCAATGTTCGCGCAGGCGATTTATCAATCCTTCCTGCCCGAAATAGCGCATCACAAACCACAATTTCAGCGAACGAAAACGGCGACCGAGCTGGATTCCGTAATCCATTTGATTCGTGACGGTTTCCGCAACCTTTAAATATTCGGCGACGAGCGAAAATGTTTGTTTCAGCAAATCCAAATCCTTGACATATAAAACCGAAAGATCGAACGGCGTGAAAAGCCATTTATGCGGATTCGTCACGACCGAATCGGCGCGGTTGATTCCGGCGAAATACTGCTGAAATTCGGGAACGATCGCCGCGCTTCCGGCATACGCCGCGTCAACGTGCAGAAAAATATTGTTGCGTTCGCAAATATCCGCGATCTTTTCGACCGGATCGACGCTCGTGCTCGAAGTCGTGCCGATCGTGGCGACGACGCAACATGGCAGAAATCCGGCAGATTTATCGTCGGCAATCGCCTCGCGCAGTTTTTCCGCGTCCATTTCAAAACGCTCGTTCGTCGGAATTTTCACGATCGAACGCGTTCCGAGTCCGAGCAGGATCACGGCTTTATCGATCGAAGAATGAGTTTGTTCCGAGCAGTAAATCCGCAAAAGCGGCAGATCGGTTCGTCCGCTCATACCTTTTTCACGAATGTCTAAATTCAACTTTTCACGCGCCATTGCGATCGCGTGAAGCGTCGAGATCGAAGCCGTATCGTAGATCAAACCGCTGAAATCTTCAGACAAACTCATCATTTGCCGCAGCCAATCGAGCACGACAGGTTCGAGTTCGGTCGAAGCGGGCGAAGTTCGCCAAAGCATCGCTTTCATATCGAACGCGGACGCGAACATATCGCCGAAAATGCCGATCGAGCTTGTCGAAGTCGAAAAAAGTCCGTGAAAGTTCGGATGATTCCAATGCGTCACGGCGGGCAAAATCAGTTTTTCGACATCGTTTAGAACTTCCGCAAAATCTTCGCCTTTTTCGGGCGCGGATTTCGGCAGTTGGTTTTTCAATTCATTCGGTTCGTTTTGCGAAAGAACGGGAAAGTTTTCGAGATTTTCGTAATAATCGGCGATTCGATCAATGATTTCGTAGCCGAAACGCCGAAAATCTTCCTTCGGCATATCGCCTAATTCATTTGATTGCAGGTCAATATCTTTTTGAAACATAGTTTTTTTTAATGCGTTAATAAGAAAACGGAAAAAATTACTCGACAGTCGCGTAATTAAAAGTATAATATCTCAATCACTAATCTCGCCAACGAAAAAGGTTTAAGCAGAAGTTACGAAAAATTGTCTGACATTTCAGCGGCAATGTTTTAACTATTTCTATACTTTATCAGAGGGAAAATATGGCAACCGAAGTTGCTGAAGATACAGAAACTAAAGAAGGTTTTATTCGAGGTCTCGGACTGCTCGATTCGACGATGATCGTCGCGGGTTCGATGATTGGTTCCGGCATTTTTATTGTTTCCGCAGATATTTCGAGACAAGTCGGTTCGCCGTTTTGGCTGATCGTCGTGTGGCTCGTGACCGGATTTCTGACGATGGTCGGCGCGCTTTCTTACGGCGAACTCGCGGCGATGATGCCGAAAGCGGGCGGGCAATACGTTTATCTACGCGAAGCTTATTCGCCGTTTTGGGGATTTCTTTACGGCTGGACGCTGTTTTTGGTCATTCAAACGGCGACGATCGCGGCAGTTGCGGTCGGTTTCGGGCGTTACATCGGCGTTTTGTTTCCGCAGATTTCGGAAACGAATTACTTGATCGAACCGATTCGCATCGGCTCGACGAGTTATGCGTTTTCGCTTTCGACGGCGCAGCTTGTCGGCATCGTGATGATCGCCTTGCTGACGTGGATGAACACGAAAGGCTTAAAGCTCGGAAAGCTGATTCAAAACGTATTCACGACCGCAAAAACGGGTTCGCTGATCGCGCTGATTCTGCTCGGAATCATTGTTGGACTTTATTCTTATTCGGACATTGCGGCGGCGAATTTCGGCAATTTTACGGCGGTTCGCGGAAGCTTGCAGGATGTCGGCGAAGGTCTGACGGCGGCGACGGCGTTCGGTTTATTCGTCGGAATCTGCGTCGCGCAGACCAATTCGCTGTTCAGCGCGGACGCTTGGAATAACATCACGTTTACGGCGGGCGAAGTAAAAGACCCGAAACGCAATATTCCTTTGTCGCTCGCACTCGGCACGGGTTTGGTCATTACGCTTTATTTGCTCGCGAATATCGCTTATCTTGTAACCTTAAAGTTTGAAGAAATTCAGAAAGTGCCGAGCGACCGTGTTGCGTCGGCAACCGCCGAAGTCATCTTTCCCGGTTTCGGCGCGGTGATCATGGCGATCGCCATTATTATTTCGACTTTCGGCTGCAACAACGGTTTGATTCTCGCAGGCGCGCGCGCTTATTACGCGATGGCGAAAGACGGTTTGTTTTTCAAATCGTCGGCGAAGCTCAACAAAAACCACGTTCCGGCTTGGGGTTTGTTGATTCAAGGGATTTGGTCGGCGTTTTACGTTTTGCCGCGCACCGTCAAAACAGGCGCAGACGGTAAGATCACCTACGGAAATCTTTACGGTGATCTTTTAACTTATGTAATTTCGGCGGCGTTGATATTTTATATTCTAACGATCGTCGGTATTTACATTTTGCGTAAAAAACGTCCCGATGCCGAGCGTCCGTATAAAGCTTTCGGTTATCCGGTCGTGCCTGCGCTCTACATTATCGGCGCGGCGGTCATTTTGGGCGTTTTATTCGTTTATCAAACGACGACGACCTTGCCCGGTCTGTTCATCGTCTTGACCGGAGTTCCGGTTTATTTCATTTGGAGAAACTTATCCGCAAAAGCTGACGGATAAAAAGCAATTATATTTTTTTCTAAATTAAAGGAGGATTCATGTCACTTTTTGCGACAAAATCAATAGATAAAATCATCGCCGAAGCCCAGGAAACCGGCGAACATACACTAAAGAAAACGCTGAACGGTTTAGATTTGACGATGCTCGGCGTTGGTGCGATCATCGGCACCGGAATTTTCGTATTGACGGGTCAAGCCGCAGGAAAACACGCCGGTCCGGCGGTCGTGATTTCGATGATTCTGGCAGGGATCGTCAGCGCATTTGCCGCGCTTTGCTATTCCGAATTTGCCGCGAGCGTCCCGATTTCCGGCTCGGCTTACGCTTACGGCTACGGAACACTCGGCGAGTTTGTCGCGTGGATCATCGGTTGGGATTTGATTCTCGAATACGCTTTCGGCGCGGCGACGGTCGCGGTCGGATGGTCAGGCTACGTGGTCAGTCTGTTCAGGGATACTTTGGGGATAAATTTCCCGCTTGCCTTGAGTAAAGGACCATTCGAGACGATCACGCTGGCAGACGGCAGCACCGTTCACGGCATCGTCAATCTGCCCGGACTTTTGATCTCGGTCGCGGTTACATTGCTTTTGATCAAAGGCATCAAAGAATCGGCAAGCTTTAACTCGATCATCGTTTTGGTCAAAGTTTTGGTCGTCGTTCTCTTTATCATCGCAGGTATCGGGTATGTAAATACGAACAACTTAGGTATCGGCTGTGCGGCGGGAAGTCCGGGCTGTGCCGAGTTTATGCCGTTCGGGTTTCCCGGCGTAGTTACGGGCGCGGCGGTTATCTTTTTTGCATATATCGGTTTCGACGCGGTTTCGACGGCGGCGCAGGAAGCAAAGAATCCGCAGAGAGATATGCCGCTCGGCATCTTGGGATCGCTTGCAATTTGTACCGTTCTTTATATTTTGGTGGCGGGAATTATGGTCGGTTTGGTCGATTACAAACTTTTGACCAACGCCGCCGCACCGATCGCGGTTGCCGTTGACGCGGCTTTGAAACAAGCGGAAGGCACGACGATGGGAACGATCCTGAAAGTTTTCCCGACGATCATCAAAGTCGGCGCAGTTTTGGGCTTAAGTTCGACGATGGTCGTGATGGTGATGGGACAACCGCGCGTTTTTTATTCGATGTCGAAAGACGGTTTGCTTCCCGAATGGGCGGCGAAAATTCATCCGAAATATCAAACGCCGCATATTACGACGGCGATCACGGGCATCATCGTGGCGATTCTTTCGGGTATCGTGCCGATCAGCTTGCTCGGCGAACTCGTCAGCATCGGAACTCTGTTTGCGTTCGTTATCGTCGGAACGGGTATCATCATTCTTCGTTCGACGAATCCGAGCTTGAACCGTCCGTTCAAAGTGCCGCTTTCGCCGTTCATCCCGATCGCAACCGTTGTTTCGGCGGCGTATTTGATGAACAGCTTGCCGCTCGATACTTGGATTCGCCTGATCGATTGGATGTCGATCGGTTTGGTGATCTACTTCGTTTACAGCTATAAACACAGCAATTTGCGTAAAGTTTCCGACGAAGTTGCAAACGAATCGGTATCGAAAAGCTCGCCGCCGATCGCCGCGATTCTGGCAATCGTTTTTGCGATCGTGCTGACCTTGTTTCAAGTTCCGTATCTGATGGATTTGAAACCTGCGGCGATTCCCGTAAATCTCGGTATTCGTCTGTTTGCGTGGGTTGTAACGGGCGTTTTGGTTGCAATGCTGATGTATGGCAGACAAGACAATCGCGGCGGAACGGACGAAAAAATACAGAAGATCGGTCTGATCGGATCGGTCGTGAATTTGATCGTTTGGGCAGGAATCACTTATTGGTTCTTCGCACATTTCGCCGAATTACACGCAAAATAAACAAAACATTCAATCAAAAGAAAAAGCACGGATTCGTCTGTGCTTTTTTTATTTCCTACCAAAACAGTCGGAAAATCATAGTCAAATCAAATGAAAAGCGAAAGCCATACAGGCGGAAACGCGACCGCGAGGAAGCGCGTCTATAGCGATTCTCGGATAGTTGAGATACACAGACAGAATAAGGGAGTGTGTTAAACGTTGTAACATTGTCACGCTCCCTTAAGGTCGCGTTTCCGCCTGTATCGCAATTACCTGTCAATCTGGACAATTCTTATGAATAACCAAGCGACCGCAAAACACAACTAACCGCCCGCACAATCTTAGTAAGCGATCATAAAATCTTAGTGAGCAACCACACAATCTTAATAAGCGATCATAAAATCTTAGTGACCGCCCGCAAAACACAAGTGACCGCCTGCAAAATACAACTAACCGCCCGCACAATCTTAGTAAACGACCGCAAAACACAAGTGAGCGACCGCAAAGTCTTACTAAGCGTTCTTCTTATACAACCTTGCGTTCTTCTTATACAAGTAGCCGTTCTTCGTTTACAAGTGAGCAACTTTCTCATACAACCTTTCGTTCTTCTTATATAAGTGAGCGACTTTCTTATACAAGTGACCGTTCTTCTTATACAAGTATCGGTTCGCCGCGTGATAATTCGGGAGAAATCGATGCGTTGGAAGGAAAAATTGATAGGAAATATACTTTGCAGAAATCGGGAAGTTGTAAATTAAAAGTAAAAAGGCGTGAATCGATTCGATTCACGCCTTTATGTTTTTAGTATGTTCTAAGTTTTATTCAGCCGGTGCTGTCGGAACTTCGTCGAGCTTGGCGATCGCATCTTGATAAACTTTGATGTCGCCCGCCGTTTCCATTTTTTGTCTGGTCGAAGCCAAATAATCCTGAAAAATCTCCCCGCGTTTCTGCGCTAACATCGACTGCATCAGCGAATCGCGCTGTTTCGCAAAATCTTCCGTTTTCGCATCTTCACGCTTGTTGACGGCAACGATATACCAATTATCGCCGACCTTGAGCGGCGTTTTCGTAACTTCGCCTTCTTTCAAGCCGTTGATCGCATCTTCGAGCTGTTCGTTGGTCGAAGCCGTCGGACCTTGACCGAGCGGCGAACCAAGAATAAAGCTCTTCTGATCCTGCGCTTTCAAACCTTTGCTTTCTGCCGCCGCTTTCAAACCGGCTGCATTCGTCGCACCCGCAGCAACTTGTTTCGCAATATCTTCAACCTGCGCTTTCGCTTTTTCAAGCTTCACGATCTCGGCAATCTGCGATTTAACTTCGTCAAATTCAGCGTCACGCGGTTCTTTTTTGTCAGCAAGCAGCGGAATCGCAAAACCATTTTGAACCGGAATCTTATCGCCCGTATCGTTGACGTTTTCGAGCGACGCGATACCTTCTTCAAACTGCGGCGAAATACCGATGTTTTCGACGTTATCGCCCGGTTTGACATAACCCGTTTCACGAACCATATCGGTCGCGCTCATATTCGCCTGCGCGGCAAATTCGGTCGCAGTTTTCTGCACGTCCTTCGTTTGTTTCAAACTGTCAACGACTTTTTGCGCGAGTTCTGCCGTTACGCCGTAAGCTTTGCGGTTTCTCAAGCTGATTTCCAATTCTTTCTTCGTATCTTCAAACGATTTCGGAACTTCTTCACCGCGCCGCAAGATGAAATATCTGCTCTGATAACTGATCGGTTCGGTCACTTCGCCCGGTTTCATCGTCAAAAGACGCTGATACGGATCGGTAGGATTATTCGGATTCGCTTTTACGGGACCAGGCAATTTTCCGCCTTTCGAAGCCGACGCCGGATTTTCCGACTGACCTTTCGCTAATTCCGCAAAAGCTTCTTCGGAAATCTTTCCACCGTCTTTACGCGCTCTTTCGACCAATTGATTCGCTTTTTCCAAAACTTGTGCATCGAATTCGGGTTTGGCAACGCGTAAAACGATCTCTTGTCCCATCACGCCCGCATTCTTTTTATCGGCAGGCAATTTGTCGTATTCGGCTTTCAATTCTTCATCGGAAATTGCTAATTTTTCGCCGACTTTTGCCGTGTTCAAGAAAACGTAGCGAATCTTTTTCTGCGGAACGCTGATGAAATAGCTTTTCTTGTTTTGCTCGAAATATGCCTTCAATTCTTCGTCGCTCGGCTTGATCGTCTGCGAAAGCTCAGCCGTGTTGACGGGAACGTAAGAAACGTCGAATTTCGTGTTTTTGCGGTTGAAATCCTTCAAAAGTTCTTCTTCCGAAACCGTCGCACCCGAAGTCAAAAATGCTTCGAGTTTTTGCGAACTCAATTGATCGCGGACAGCCTGTTCATACGCCGAAACACTGCCGAATTGATCGGCTACGTTTTGCTCGTAACGCTTTTGATCGAAAGGCGTTCCGTCATCGGATTTGAATTGTTTGCGGATTTCGGCGGCAACTTCGGCATCGGTCGCACGAAAACCGAGACGTTCGGCTTCGATGCGGACGATGCGGCTGCGAATTAAACCGTCAAGCATTGTTTTTGCAGGAAGCGAACGACCGCCGCCGAAACGCTCCATACTTTGTTTTTGACGGGCGATTTCGCCGATCGTAACCTTTTCACTGCCTACTTTTGCGGCAGTTTCATCACTTCTCGAAAGATCGGTCGGGACGAAATTGCGCGTCGGCGCGTAGAAAAAGACCAAACTCGCCACCATCAAAATGGCAAAGATCAAAAGAACAAAATTGCGTGTTCTTTCTAAACGACTGAAAAACTTTAACATCTTTTGTTTCCTAATTACTGAAGATTTGAATTAAATTGTCATCTTGGACAAACCGCGATTTTAGCAGATTAGTGCACAAAGTCCAATCGTCTAAAGCCGAAACTGCCGTAATTATCGAATAAATTCAGTTTGTTTGATGTGAGTTGTTGAAAAATTTCTGCCCACGAAACACACGAAAAATACGAAAATAAAATCAAAAGAAAATCTTTCCAATCTTTTTTTTCGTGACTTTCGTGTGTTTCGTGGGCAAAATTCTTATTCCGAAAGCAGCAAAAGCGTCATCAGCGCGGCGCGGTTGGCGAGATCGTCGATGAAAATATATTCGTCGAGCGTGTGTGCGCCGTTTCCCGAAACGCCCAAACCGTCGATCAAAGGAACGCCGAGCGCGCCGATAAAATTTCCGTCAGATGCACCGCCAACTTGCGTTTCGCCGAGTTCGTAATCAAATTCAGCCGCCAGTTTTCTCGCTTTTTCATAAAGCGCGGCGACTTTTTCGGTTCTTTCCATTGGCGGACGATTAATCGCGCCGATGATTTCGAGCGAAACTTTTTCATCAGTCGATTGCAGATTTTTGATAGCGTTTTCGACTTTTGCGGCTTCCGTCATCGTCGAAAAACGAACATCGATCAAACATTCAGCGTGTTCGGGAATTACGTTTGAAGCCGTTCCGCCCGAAATTTGGCAGACGTTTGCCGTCGTTCCTTTTGTTAAATCGTTAAGTTCGTGGATTTTGGGGATTTGTTTGGAAATTTCCAAGATCGCGCTTGCGCCTTTTTCGGGTTCCAAGCCAGCGTGTGCGGGAATTCCGTGAGTTTTGACGGTAAACATTCCGGTTCCTTTGCGTCCGGTTTTTACTTTTCCGTTTGCCGACGGTTCGCAAACCAGACAAAAATCGGCGTTTGCGGCTTCGCGTTCGACGATTTCGCGTCCTGTAAAACTGCCGATTTCTTCGTCGCACGAAAGCACGATCGTAAACGGGCGAACATTTTCGACATTGTTTTCTGCCAAAAAACGCAAAACGGCGAGCATCAAAACGATATTCGCCTTCATATCGAAAATCCCGCAGCCGTAAAATTTTCCGTCTTCGATACGCGTCGGATTTTGCAATTTCGCACCGACCGGATGAACCGTGTCCGTGTGACCGACGAAAACGCAAGGTTTTCCGCCTGTCGAAAGTTTTCTGACGATAAGATGTTCGCCGTATTCTTCCGCGAAAACCTTTTCGACAATCAATTCGGGCGAAATCTTCACAATTTCATTTTCAATCCACGAAACGACTTTTCGGCTTCCTTCAACGTCGAAAGAAGGCGATTCGATTTCGACGATTTCGTAGATCGAATTCAGTAAAAGTTCCTGCTTGCTCTGAAAATATTCTCGAATTTCTTTGGCGTTCATTAAAAACTCACGTCGGTAATTCCGTTTTTCGCGGCGAAATCACGCGCTTCTTTTTCGGTTTTGAAAGTTCGTTCGATCGAATAAGCACGCATAATCGGCTCGCCGTTGACCATCATCGGATACATCGGTCGCGCCTGAATATCGTTCGGACCGTGACAAAAATTCAGCAAACTGATCTCGTATTTCGGTTTTTTCGGACGCGTCATCGTGATCGGATATTCGACAACGCGGATTATTTTGCACGGAAGTTTGCTTTCATCAACCTTTGCCGACGCGGATTTTTTGCCGAAAATATCGTTTAGCATTTCACCCAAACGATAACCTGCCATCGTCAATTGTTTTTCGGAAACTTCGAGCGCGTGTTTTTTATATTTTTCCGAAGGCATTTCGTTGCGTTTCAAATCAGCCGAAAAAACGTCGGTCGGATTGTATGCAAAACTTTCTTTTTTCCATTCTTCAAAATTGCCGAGCGCGAGCGAATTTTGAAATTTCTCGAACGGATATTTTTTCAACATCGCCGAAGCGATCGGGAAAAGATAATCCGAATCGCAAGCATCATTCGTGCGCGGAATATTTCTGCCGACAATCGAATCCCAAAACCAGTGCAGATTTTCGGAAGGTTTTATGCCTTGCGCTGTCAGCAAAAACAAATTTCCGCCTTGGTCGCCTTTCGGCTCGACATCCGTGATTCTGCCGGAAGTATGTAGCGGCTGATGAATATCGCCGCCGAGATGGAGAATCCAAGCCAGCGCAATTGCTTTGTCTGCATCACTTGCCGCAGAATCGCGCAAAACTTTGTCGAATTCGGCGAGCTTTTCGATCGCCATTCCGCCTTCTTCGGAATGCTCGATCATTTCGGCTTTACTGCCGTTTTGTTTCCAGAAATAGTCCGAATAATGCCAGTTTGATTTGTGATATTTCTTGTATCGAACATCGAATTTGCGGTCGCGCACGATGTCTGCCCAAGTTGCCGCGATCATAAAAAGTTCGAGCTTTTTCGCCGCATCCGAACGCGAATCCTGCAAATAAAAAACGCTCAAATCGGAATCTTCGGGCGCGGCAAGCAAAAGTTTGACCGCCGCTTCGCGCGCTTCGGGCGTCATTCGCTGCCACGCGATATAAGCCGTCAATTTATGTCCGGCATCGTCCCACGCCGAAACCGAAACGATCGAACAGATCGTCAAAATCAATGCAACAAGAAATTTTTTCATTATTTTGGTCTCCGAAAAACTACTTCAAAGATTTTAGCGAAATAAACAGTTAAGCGAAAGCAGGGAATTAGAGGAAATTAAATTGTTTGAAATATTGAAGTTAAAGTGAAAGACAAATTATTTATAAAAAAACACATCAAATATACTGCAAAACTTTCCCCGCGATTCGTCTTAAAAACGTAGGACGAATCACATTGAAGATTAAATGTGAGGTGAATAAAAAAATGCAATTAGTTTTAGGACAAAATACGATCGCAAAAATGACTGTCAGCCAATATGAAGCAACATTCGGCAACAAGATCGGTTTATTCGGAAAGATTTTCGGCTGCTGGCACAAACAATTGAGCCGCCCGTTTTCAGATCAAAATTCAGCGTATCGCGCCTGCTTACATTGCGGCGCACGCAAACGCTTCGATGCGGAAAATTTAAAAACTGTCGGACCGTTTTATTATCCCCCGGCAATTTCGTCTAAGTCTGCTGCTTAGGCGATAAAACTACCCCCTTCCCTATGTCCTGCCTAACCTAAAACCTGCCAAAGCCCGACTTTACCCCTTTAAAGTCGGGCTTTTTCTTTCTTTAAACTTTTTGCAGAATCAAAGCGGAATTTTTTGAGCCGAAACCAATGCAATTGCAAAGCGCGGTGTTTATTTCGGCTTTTTGTGAGAAATTCGGCGTGTAATCGAGGTCGCAGGCTTCGTCTTGATCATCTAAATTAATCGTCGGTGCAATGATTCCTTTTTTTATCCCTAAAAGTGCCGCGCCGATTCCAGCCGCGCCGGATGCGCCTTGCGGATGTCCGACTTGCGATTTCGTTGCGGAAGTTTTCAGATCGTAAGCGTGTGCGCCGAAAGCGTTTTTGATCGCCTGTGTTTCGATTCTATCGTTTAACTGTGTCGAAGTTCCGTGCAGATTGACGTAAGCGATCTCTGCGGGCGCAACGCCTGCGTCCTTCATTGCCAAAGTCATCGCACGCGCCGGTTCGACGCCGTTTTCTTCCAGACGAACGCGGTGATAAGCGTCGCACGTCGAACCGTAACCCGAAATTTCAGCGTAAATTTCGGCGTTTCTTGCAAGTGCACTTTCCAAAGATTCCAAAATGAAAATCCACGCGCCTTCCGCCAAAACGATTCCCGAACGATGTTTGTCGAAAGGACGCGAAGCACGTTCGGGCGCGTCGTTGAAATCGCGCGTCAAGACCGTCATTAAATTGAAACCTTCGAGAATTCCACGTGCGATCGGTGCATCAACTCCGCCGGCGAGCATCATATTTTGTTTGCCGAGAGAAATATGTTGCGCGGCGTAAGCGATCGCGTCGGTCGAAGAAGTGCAGCCTGTGGAAACGATATGCGAAAGTCCGTGAAGCCCGAAAACCATTGATAATTCGGAAGACAAACCGCCGTGTGTCGAAGACGGAATCGTGTAAACGCTCGCTTTGTGCGCTTCGCCCGTGAGCCAGTAAACGTATTGTTTTTCGGTAAATGCAAGCCCGCCGCCGCCTGTTCCCAAAACTACGCCGAAGTTTTGTTTTTCTGCGAGCGTTAAATTTTCCGTGTCGATTTTTGCATCTTTGACGGCTTCACGCGCGGCTTTTAAGGCGAGCGGAACGGTGCGCGGAACGTGTTTGCGGTCTTTGATATTAAGTTCGGCTTCCCAATCGAAATCGTCGATTTCTGCCGCGATCTTGACGGCGGAATTTGAAACGTCGAAACTCTCGATGCGCTTTATACCGCTTTTTCCGTTTTCGAGCGAAGCCCAAAAATTATCGCGTCCGATGCCGATCGGCGTAACGCAGCCGAAACCTGTGATCACGACGCGGCGCGTTTTCGTAAATTCTTTAAACATAAAAAATACTATGCTTTGAGCATAGCATTTTTAGTTTGCGGTTGACTAAAATTTATTTTTAATAGTTCAGAAAAGCGTCGAAAACCCAGCCTGTTTGACCGCCGTATGTGACCATACACCAACGTCCGCGCCGTCCGTCGATCGTGACGTAATTCGTTTCGCAGTTTTCTAAATTTACGACCGAATTTGAAGGGATTTTGACCAATTGCGTGCCGGTTTTGGTGCTCGGTTCGGTGCGCAGCGAGAGAAATCCGTCGCTTGTCGGCACGACACGCGCCGTCGGTCTGCCCGGATCGCTCGTCGGTTTGGAGTTTGACGGGAAAGGCTGTGTGTTTGCAGTTTTCTT
>DAITPE010000086.1:0-13431 GCA_036833775.1 Pyrinomonadaceae bacterium
TGACGAACTTGAATGATGCGGGTCCGGGAAGTTTTCGCAATGCCCTCGATACGGCGAATACGACGGTCGATGACGATGTTATCAATATCGGTGTCAGCGGAACGATCGTGGTGACGGGCGCGCAATTCGACATCGAAAACAACGGAACATTGACCATCAACGGCAACGGTCCGCTGTTTACGGTCTTTCAGCGCAGCGGCATCGGGCGCGTTTTTCAGGTGAAACCCGGCGCGACCGCATCTATGAACGGTCTGACGATCGCCAACGGAAAATTGGTCGATACGCCGAGCATCGATACGGGCGCGGGAATCTGGGTCGAAGGAACGCTGACGATGAATAATACCGCCGTCAGAAACAACGAAAGTTTTTTCGAAGGCGCGGGAATCTACTCGAGCGGAACTCTGACGATACTGAATTCCTACATCGGCGATAATTCGGTCACGGGCGGTTACAGCGCGGGCGGAATTTTCAGCACGGGCATTACGCGTTTGATAAATACGACGATGAGCGGAAATTTCGGCGGGCAAGCAGGCGGTGCGGCGGTGGTTTTCGGCGGTTCGATCACGCTCATAAATTCGACGATCGCAGGCAATTCTACCACGCCGAGCGGCACTGCGGGCGGAGTTTATATCGGTGTCGGATCGGGCGGACGTTTGTTCGCACAAAATTCGATCATCTCGGATAACCAGAGTTTTCCGGGCGGCGGCGATATGTTCGGCAGACTGAATTCGCTCGGTTACAATCTGATCGGCAACACGCAGGGCATCACCTCTATTATCGGAACGACGACCGGAAATATTCTGGATCAATCGGCACTGCTCGCTTCGGCGGCGATCAACGGCGGACAAACGAAGACGATGGCTCCGCTGCCGTCTTCGCCGGTCATCAATGCCGGAAATAATGCGCTTGCCGTCGATCAAAACAATCTTGCGCTGGCAAATGACCAACGCGGCGCGGGCTTTCCGCGCATCGGACAGGGAACCGTCGAAATGGGCGCGTATGAAGTGAATCCGAGGGAATATCAGGTCGATAATCTGACCGATAATCCGGCACTGTCGGCTTGCACGACTGCGCCGAATGATTGCTCTCTGCGCGGTGCGATCTCGCGGACACCGCTGACGGTCGATAGCGACACGATCAATTTCGGCGTGAACGGCACGATCGTTATTACGAACGGCGAGCTTTCGGTCTCGAATATCGGCGGCAGAGTCACGATCAACGGAAACGGAGCATTGCCGTTTACCTCGAACCGCACCGAAATACGCGGAACGAATTCGCGCATCTTTAATAACGCGGGCGATCTGCAAATCTCCAATGTCCGCATTACGAATGGTTTTATGGATAACTCCGGCGGCGGTCCGGCAGGCGCGGCGTTTCGTAATGTCGGTGCGCTGACGATCGACAAATGTATGATCGACGGAAATACGATCAACGGTGCGCTGAACAACAATTTCGGCGGCGCGATCTTTAATTTTACAGGGCTTGTCAATATCACCGACAGCACTTTGGCAAACAATTCCGCGCTCGGCGACATCGCTTCAGGCGCGGCGATATATTTGCAGGGCGGCACGGTCAATATCACCAACAGCACTTTAACGGGAAATATTGCGAACGGTGCAAGCGGAAGCTTCGGCGGCGCGATCAGCGTCAACAACGGCGGAACCGTCAATTTAACGAATACGACCGTTGCCAATAATTCGGCTTTGTCGGCAGGTTCGCAAGGCGGCGGAATTTATAACGGCGGCGGTACGATCAATCTCGGAAATACGATCCTTTCCGAAAATACCGCGCCGTCAAATCCGAACGGCAGCGGCGGTTTTGTTTCCAACGGCTTTAATTTGTTCGGAAATACTGCCGGAATAACTATCACCGGAACGACAACGGGAAATATGATCGACCAAAATGCGAATCTTGCGCCGCTCGGTTTTTACGGCGGTCCGACATACACGCAAACGCTCGGAAGTAATTCGCCTGCGATCAACAACGGCAGTGCAGGCGGCGCGACGCTCGATCAACGCGGTGCGGCAAGAGTCGGCACGGCGGACATCGGCGCGGTCGAATATAACAATTCCGCAAACGGCGGAAGCTTTAAAGCCGTTTTTCCGAATGCTCCGCAATATATTCCATATTCAGTTCAGTTTATCCCGAACAATGGAACTAATGCCTTTAACATAACCGGCGGAACTTATCCTCCGGGATTGAGTTTAGGTGCGAACTTTACGAATCGGACGGCTGAAACGAAATCTCTCGCGCCGTCATTAGTAATTAGCATCAACGGACAACCGACTGCGGCTGGAGTTTTTAATTTTTCTATAACGGTGTTCCCGTTTGCCGGCGGATTTACGAGCACGACGGATTATCAACTGCAAGTCGTGCCGACGACGGCGGCAAACGCGGAAGTCGGCGGAAAAGTGTTGACGGCGGACGGACGCGGAATAAGCAGGGCTTTGGTAACGATGACCGACGCAAACGGCAACACCAAATCGATGCGGACGAATTCATTCGGATATTTCAAATTTGAAGACGTGCACACGGGTGAAACATATGTTTTCCACGTTTTGACCAAGGGCTACAATTTCACGCCGCAAATCGTCACGGTCAATGAAAATATCTCGGAACTGAATTTCACGATGCCGTAAGTTTTAGAGAAAACGATGAAAAAAAAGACCGTATTCGATGAGTACGGTCTTTTTGATGTTTGATGTTTAATCGTTATTCGCAGGCGGCAATTTCTTCCCAAGAAGTGACTTGATAGACGTTTTTCAAATCTTGGTAAATGACGGCGTTGACGTTGGACATTTCCTTTTTGCCTTTTTTCAACACGTAAATGCTCAGACAAACCTTGTAGTTCGTGCCCGCGACGACTTGTGATTCGGCAGCATTGATTTTGCCGAGCTTGTAGGCGGTTTTCATCTCTTTGTTCTTCAAAGCCAAGCCTTTTTTCACGGCTGCAACGACGGCTTTATCGTTCGTTTTGCGCGTTGCATAACCGCCCGCGATTTGTTCGTCGGTCGGCATTGCGCTCGCGGTCGTCATCGGCGGCGCGGCATCGGTTCTCTTCGGCGGACGCTGTGCAAATCCGCTGACGGCGAAAAACATACAGAAAACTACTGCAAAAAGTAACGTAGTTACATTCTTTCTCATTATTAATTATCTCCGAAATTTTTAGTTAATTTGTTTGGATGTCGTGTTGAACAAGGGTTTATTGACAACTCATTGAGTCGATTCTTCGCAATCGTCGGCTTCGTCCCATTTGGTGACGCTGAATTCGTTTTTCAGATTGCGGTAAATCACAGCTTTGACGTAAAAACTCTGCGTCGTTTCGCCTTCTTCGTAAGCGTGAATAAGCATACAAACGCGGAAATTCGTGCCTGCGACCGTCTGTGTTTCGGCTTTTTCGACCGAATCGAGCCGCAGATTGAATTCGGTTTCCTTAGACTTTATTTCCAAAGCCTTGCTGACTGCCGTCACGACATCGGCGCGATTCGTCGGTGCGGATTTATAGCCGCCGACCTTTTGCGCGTTTGCCGTCAAACTCAAAACGGCGCAGAATACCGCCGTCAAAAATACCGTTAATAAATTCTTCTTCATTAAATAATTTTCCCTTGAAATAGTTGAACAACGTGCTGATTATTAACTTCTTTACGATCTCAAGTCAATCAAAAAAAGCCGAAAATCGAACATCGGCAAGGTAGATGCTCGATTTGGCTTTCGGGTTTATAAATAATTTTTAGAAATTTACTTCGACATCGGCAATCAGCGTAATCTGCGAATTCATATCGAGCGAACCGACTTGGATCGAGGTCGCTGCCGTGTTCGCTGATGCAAATGATGAAGCATTCGACATTTCGTAAGAAGTTCGCGGCAACGGTCGGCTTGCGCCGCCTTCGATGCTTTCGACAATGCGGACGATGCGACCGTTCAACGATTTGGCGATCGCTTCGGCTTTCGTCATCGCTTGTTTGGTTGCTAAGCCGATCGCGTCGCCCTGTGCGGGTGAATCGCCGCGCAGAACGAACGAAATGCCGTCAACGCTGTTTGCTCCGGCTTTTGTCGCCGCGTCGATGATCGCGCCGAGTTGTTCGAGATTTTTACCCGAAACAGTGATCGTATTTCGCACTTCGTAGCCGAGAATCTTCGGCATTTTGCCCGAATAATAATCTTGTTCGGGCGAGAGATTGTAATTGCTGGTTTTAATTTCAGTCGCTTTATCGGCGACGGCTTCGATCGCGGCGCGGACGGCTTCACTCTTTTTCGCATTTTCCTGCTGCGCCGTGAGAGCCTGCGAGCCTTGGGTGATGACGGAAAAAGTTATTACGGCAGTATCAGGTGCAACTTTCGTCTGCGATTCGCCGACAACCGTGATGCGCGTGTATTTGTTCGGAACGGGTAAGTAAACGTAAACGGCGGCAGCGATCAAAATTACGAAAACTGCCAGAAAAACAAGCTTAACGACGTTATTATTCATTCTTTTGTCCTCAATTTGTAAAAGATTAGGACTAAAGAACGAGCGCGTTTTAGCTTTCTTGCAAGGAATTTTTGAAATTTGAAAAAAAAATTAATGCGACGAACCTTCACCGAAAAGCATTGCCTTTACTTCTTCCAGCTTTTCGGGGTTTTCGCGCTCAATGTATTCGATCAATTCTTTTTGGATGATGTCACATTTCGCGTCTAATTCTTCTGCCTGTTTAATGGCAGATTCGAGCAACTTGATATGATTGGACATACTTTCCAACATTTCTTCCGTGAGTGCAATCGATTTGTCTAAACGCGGAATGAGTTCTTGGATCTCTTTGATCTTTTCGGGTTTGGCGATCTTCAAAAGCCCGATCATTTCTTCACGTTTGGAAATGATCTGAAGAAGATTTGCACTCTCTTCTTCATACTCTTTTTTAGCGTCTTCAAGTTTTTCGTAATAATCTTTTTCTTCTTCCATAAAATTATTTACGCATTTCTTCGATCATTTCGGCGATCGTGTTTTTCAGATGATTCGTGACCGCTTCATATTTTGCTTCATCCGAAAGATTTTCGTCAAGAATTTCTTTCGCGTAGAAAGGTTTTCCAAAACGAATCTTCACTTTTGCCGCGCGAATCTTCCACGAACGGCGCGCCCAAACATTCTGCAAACCGTCGAGCGCGACGGGCAGAATCGGCAGATCGAGTTCGGTTGCTAAGATAGCTGCGCCTTTTTTGAATTCGTGAAGTTCGCCGTCGAATGCGCGTTCGCCTTCGGGATAAATGTTCAAAATCTTGCCGTGTTTCAGCCCGATCGCGCCCGCTTTCATCGCTTTCATCAACTGCGTGTCGGGATCGATCGGCACGGTGTAAAGCATTTTTGCGACCCATTGCATAAAACGATTATTGAAAAATTGCGACGCGCCGACGTGGAAAATATTTTTGAAATATTTATACGGATAATTTGACGACAAAACGAAAGGATCGAGAAAACTTTGATGATTCGGACAAATCAGAAACGGCTTTTCGAGCGATTTCAGATGCTCTATGCCGTCAACTTCGAGCCGCATAAACGCTTTGCAGAAAAAATTAAAGCCTTTGTAAACCGTGAATGCAAAGGGCAGAAACAAAGGACTGTTTCGCAAAACGGCTTGAACTTCGGGCAGATCGTCGTCGGTATTTTTGAGGATTTTCGACCAGTTCAGATCGGTTTCATAAACGGCGGCTTGTTCGTTTGAATCGTTCGGCAGATGTTTTTGCGAAAGCGAATAAACATCTGCGACGGTCAAAGCCTGCGCCGCTTCTTCGCCTTCGAATTCGGTCGAAAAAGCATTTTCGAGCGCAGCAAAAACTTCGGCGCGGGCGAGCGAATCTAAACCCAAATCGATTTCTAAATTCATTTGCGGATGAATGATTTCCGCATCCTTCGCGTTTTGCCGAATCGCGGAAACGATCGCTTTGCCGACGTTTGAATCGAGCATTTTTTTGTCTTCCGCGCTGAAATTCCAAGTTTTTTCTTCCTGCGGTTTGCCGTTTGAAACGATTCCGGTTTCGACTTCTTTTTTCAGCGCAAAGCGTTTTATTTTGCGCGTCGCGGTGCGCGGAAGCGGTTCGGCGCGGATGATGTAATCGCGCACGCGCTGATATTCGGGCAGTTCGCGTCCGAGATTGTCGAGCGCGTAGCGAATCGCTTCTTTCGCGTTAGCGGTTTTCGACTGCTTCATATAATCGAAATCAGGCACGACGACCGCCGCCAATTTTTCCGCTCCGGCGCGTCCGGCTTTGTCTTCAACACCGATCACGGCAAGCTCTGCGACGAGCGGGGTTTTCAAATAATGAACTTCCAAATCTTCGGGATGCACGTTTTTGCCCGACGGCAAAACGATCACGTCCTTCGCGCGTCCGACGATATACAGATGCCCGTCTTTATCGAATTTTCCGAGATCGCCCGAACGAAACCAGCCGTCTTCGGTGAAAACTTCGGCGGTTGCCGTTGGATTTTTGTAATAACCTTTGAAAACCATCGCGCCGCGAATCAAAACTTCGCCGATGCCTTCGGCGTTCGGTTCGCTCAATTTAACTCCGGCGTTGTAAAAAGCTTTGCCGACCGAACCGACGCGGTTGTCTTTTTCATAAGTCGCCGTCGCCGCGCCCGAAGTTTCGGTCAAACCGTAGCCTTGAATGATCGTAAAGCCGAGTTTGTTGAAATCTTCGGCAACGTCTTCGTCAAAACGCGAACCTGCCGTGATTGCAAAACGGATATTGCCGCCGAAAGATTCGTGAATCTGACCGAAAAGTTTGCCGCCGAGATTGATGTTTAGAGATTTCCGCAGGAAACCGTTTGTCGTCATCATTACCTTAAAAAGCGTCTGCACGGCGGTCGGTTTCGCTTTCACGGCATCGAAGATTTTTTTGTGAAAAAGATACCAGAGACGCGGCACTGTCGTCAGCATCGTCGGTTTGAATTCGCGCATCGCTTTGCCGAGTTCGTCGGGCGTAAGTTCTTTCAAGTAACCGACTTTGCAACCATAAGTTGCGGCAACCCAAATATTCACGATCTGCAAATAAGCGTGAAAAAGCGGCAGTAAACTCAAAATCGAAACTTTGTCGGAAAGTTTGAGAACTTCGTTGATGCCGTCGAGTTCGGCGGCGATGTTGCCGTGCGTCAGCGGCACGCCTTTCGGTGTTCCGGTCGTGCCGGAAGTATACATCAAAAGAGCCATATCGTCGCCGTCGGCTTTCGGTATTTCTTTCGCAAAACTTTCGGGAAAGACGGTTTCCGCCCAATCTTCAAACTTTTGAAATCCGTTCGTCGAATTTTCCAATTTCCAAACAACGGCGGGGACTTTTCTGCCCAATCTTTCTTCGATCTGCGCGAATTTTTCGGTCATATCGGGCGAAAGAAAGGCGACTTTTGCTTCGGAGTTTTCGAGAAAGTTCGTTAAGGTTTCGATCTCGCCGTGCGGGTCGAGCGGAACGCAGACCGCGCCGTGATAAAGTGTGCCGAGATATGCGATTTCCCACGACGGATGATTTTCGCCGATCAGCGCAATGCGGTCGCCAAAGTTTATATTTTCTTCCTTTAAACGATACGCAACACTGCGGACTTTTCGCAGAAGTTCGCCGAAAGTATAAACTTCCGAATCGTCGCCGACGATCTGCATCGCGGTCATTTCCGGTCGTGCTTCACAGCATTCGACAACTCTCTGACAGAAGGATTTTGACATATTTTTTATTGACGGATTAGAGTTTTGATGATGCCATAAAACAGCTTTAAAGTGCAAAATAAAAAGGAATTTACGGTTTAATCAGACAAAACTATTACAAATCAAAAAACCTTTCCCGCGCGTTCGCTTGAAAGTGCAAAATTCGGAATCAAGCGCAAATCCGTCAAACTTACTTCGACCTTTTGACCGATTTGTAAAGGGAAATTCGTCGTTTCGGGTTTCGGGCGCGTAACGATGATCGGCTGACGAGTTTTGTATTCCAATCTTACCGAAAGACGTTCGTATGCGCCGACAAAACTCGTTTCTTCGACGATTCCGTTGATTAAATAACGCGTGTTTGCGGGATAAATGCCGAGTTCGCTCAAAACGACATCTTCGGGACGAAAAACGAGTTTGACTGATTGACCGTCGGCAAAACGGTCGGCTTCGATTCCGAGCTTGAGCCGAGTATTTTCGATCTCGAATTTTCCATCGTGAATAACGCCGAGCAGAAGATTTGCCGCACCGAGAAAAGTAGCGACGTATTCTGTTTCGGGTTTATTGTAAACGTCGAAAGGCGTTCCGATCTGTTCGATCTTTGCCGAATTCAAAACCGCAATCCGGTCGCCGAGTTCCAATGCTTCTTCCTGATCGTGCGTGATAAAAATCGACGGAACATTGATCTGTTTCAAAAGTGCGCGGATTTCGCCGCGAAGCCGAGCGCGAATCTGCGCGTCGAGCGCGGAAAACGGTTCGTCGAAAAGCAAAACTTCGGGTTTGTAAGCCAAAGCTCTTGCAATTGCCACGCGCTGCTGCTGTCCGCCGGAAAGCTGCGAAGGAAATTTATCGCGATGTTCTTCGAGCTTGACGAGTTTTATCAATTCATCGACGATTTCGGCGGTTTCATTTTTCGCTTTTCCTCGAATTTTCAAGCCGAAACCGATATTTTCTGCGACCGACATTTTTGGGAAAAGTGCGTAATTTTGAAAAATCACGCCGATTCCTCGTTCGCGCGCGGGAAGATTCGTGACATCTTTTCCATGAAGAATTATATTTCCTGAATCGCAAGTTTCGAGTCCGGCAATAATCCGCAAGATCGTCGTTTTCCCCGAACCCGACGCACCGAGCAAGACGATCGTTTCACCTTCGGCAACGGTAAAACTGACGTTTTCAAGAACCGTTGCCGAGCCGAATTTTTTGCTGATATTTTCAACATTTACAGCAAATTCAGGTTTTATGGTTTCATCATTCATTTGTTGGTTGGATTCCATATTCCAAATTTCAAATTCCAAATTAAAAAATCTGAAATCTGGAATCTGAAATCTGAAATCATTATTCTGCATCAAGCCAATCGCGGGTGAAAAATAAAATGCTAAAAATCAAGAACGAAAATACCGCCAAAACGATCGCAATTGCGTTTGCCGCTTCGACTTGTCCTTCGTTGAATTTTGCAAAAATATAAAGCGGCGCGGTTTGCGTTCTGCCTGCCAGATTGCCCGAAACGAGAATCGTCGAGCCGAATTCGCCGACCGAACGCGCAAAAGTTAAAAGCGCACCGCTCAGGATCGCGCCGCGAAGCGCAGGCAAAGTGATATACCAGAATGTTTGCCAACGCGTCGCGCCGATCGTTGCCGACGCTTCTTCGAGCGAACGATTCATCGTGTCGAAAACGGGTTTGATAACGCCGAACGCGAGCGGAAACGTCACGAAAATATTTGCCAGAATGATTGCGTAAGGCGTAAACATTATCTGTGTTTGTGTGGATAAATATTGACCTAAAATGCCGAACGGTCCCCAAAGCAAAAGCAATGCAAAACCAGCAACAGCGGTCGGAATCGCAGTCGGCAGGGAAATTGTCACGATCAGAGCGTTGCGTCCCCAAAAATTGTATTTCGTCAAAACATAAGCCGCGAGAAGTCCGAAAATGACATTGAAGATCGTCGCCCAAAAGCTCGTCACGATCGAAAGTTTGAGCGCGAAGATCGCGTCGGGCGCGGTCAAAGCCGACCAAAAACTCGCCAAACCTTTATTCGTGCCGAAAATAAAGATCGAAGCGAGCGGCAGAAAAACGAGCGGCAGCATTATCAAAAGCATCGCGCCGATGCTGAGCGGTTTGATCAGATCGAAACCGCGTGTGTGCCTGATGGTCGAAACATTTGCGCTCATTTTTTCATCACTTGGTCACGAAAAACCTGCTCGATTATTTCGGGAAAAGCACGATTCCAACCGCCGAAATATTCGACCGTGAAAGGCTGTTCGATCGTGCCGAACTCTTTGTTTTCGGCGTTTAAAGCCTCGTTTGTTGCCGAACGAAAATGAAATTTTACAAAGGTTTTTTGCGCTTCGTCCGTGAAGAGATATTTTACGAAAGCTTCAACCGAGGCTCGTTTGACATCGTTCAGATTTCGGTCGATGACGACCGCCGGATGTTCGCTGAAAATCGTCGATTTCGGGTAAACGATCTCGACCGCCGCGTTTGCCTGTTTCATCAGCAAACCCTCGAGTTCATAAGTTATCAATGCGTCGCCGAATCCCGTTTCAAACTGTGTTCGCGCTTCACGCGCCGATCCGGGCGTGGAAATCACGTTCTTCCAGATCGCCTGCAAAGTGTGCAAAGCGCGTGTTTTATCCGGCGTTCCGTTTTCAGTTTCGGATTTTTTCAGCTCCGAACCGTAAATCGAAAGAATCGACCATTGTGCGCCGCCGGAACTGACCGGATCGGGATGGATCAGTTTGATTCCGTTTTTGGCAAGATCGGGAAAATCTTTAATTCCTTTCGGATTTCCTTTGCGCACGAGAATCACGAAAGGCGTTTTATTGACGATGCCTTTATTCGGCAAGCTTCGCCAATCGTTCGTGACCATTTTGCCTTCAACAAGGCGATCAACGTCGCGTTCGATCGAGAGAATCGCAACGTCAGCCGGTGCGCCTTGCAGAATTTGATTAGTGACGACTTCCGAACCGGCGAATGACGAATTAAAACTCAAATCTTCGCTGTGTTCGCCCTTCCATTTTGCCGAAAACGACGGATAAATTTCCTTTTCCAACGCTTCCTTCATAATCGAAAAGCCGTAAACCGTGATTGTTCGTCCGCCTTTCGTATCGGTCGGTGTCGGCAAACAGCCGTTCGTCAAAATTAAAGAAAACAGCAGAAAAATAAACAAAAAACGCGGATAAATATTCCTAAAATATTTCATTGAATTTTCCCCCTTGAAAAGAAAAAAAGAGAAGCAATCGAGTGGTTTCAATTGCTTCTGAAAATTGAAATTTAATTTTAGTTGCGGAATTCTGAGATGAATTTGAAAGAAATTCGGCGTTAAAACGCAAAATTCTTTCACGCGCCGATTCTTTTACGAAATCGAAGCGCGGTTTGATTTGAATAAAAACACAAGATCGAAATTCCCGAATTCGTGCGGTTTGCGGCAAGTTTGAAAGCAAACCGCAAACCGCCGAACGCGGAAAATTGGAAATTATCATGCGTAAGCGACCTGTCGTTTATCTTCAAATTCCTTTTCGAGAAACGTGTTGATATACGAACGAAGTGCTTCGCGTTTGCTGAAACTTATCTTGCCGGAATTTTTGCGGAACAGACGATATTCGTTTTTATCGTTTGCGCCGTAAACCGTGTCTTTGTTTTCAAAAATGATGCGGTATTTCACGCAATCGGGAGTTGTATAAAAAAATCTTCGAGCCATTACAATAAACCTCCAAAAAAAGTATTGTTGTCACGAAGTAAACGAAACTTCTGCTCTCTAATTGACAGAAAGAGCGTGAAGTCCACTCGGCTTCACGCTCTTTCTTAAAAGCGTTAAATTTCGTGTCCTTCTCCGAAATGCCTACGAGGTTAGCTGACGGGCTGGAAGCGAAGAATCTTCTTCTGAAAAACAGATACGCCCCAATTTTTGGTTCCCCCGCGCCTTTTCATTTCGGAAAAGGCTTCGGCAACTTAGTTTTGTATAATTTATACAGGAAATTTTTGAAAAAAGCAAGAAAATTATTCGGCAAAATTAACGGAAAATTAATAAGTAAAACTATTTCAATAAATAACCTTTGTAAATAAATTTACTTCGGCACGCGAACCTTTAGAAATTCGGGCAAAATCTCGAATTTTGCGGGAAGCTTGCCAGGTAATTCGCCGTCAACTTCGATCTTTATTTCTTTATCGCTGCCCGGAAAAACTTCGATTTCTTTTGCCAGAGTCGATTTAACTTCGGGCAAAGTCAAGTGCGTTCCGAGATATAAAGTGTAGGCATTGAGCAAGATTTTCGCGGTTTTGATGTCGCCGATGTTGACGATGTCGAAAAATCCGTCGTTGATCTTGGCGTTCGGTGCGATCTTCATTCCGCCGCCGAAAAATCTGGAATTGCAGACGCAGAAATTGATCGTGTTGAGCTGTTTTTCTTCTTTTTCGTCCATTTTTACGCGGACGGTTTTGAATTCCAAATCTAAAACTTCCTGCAAGGTCGAAAGCGCGAAACTCGCTTTTCCGCGAATCAGATCGTGCGGCAACCATTTCAGAGCGGTCGTCGATTTGACGTTTTCGATGATCGAAGCGGACAAACCGAAGCTCGCGACATTTAGAAAATAACGGCTGACTTTTTCGTTTTGAAAATTTTCGAACGTAACGCGTCCGACATCGATCTTTTTTGTTTTTCCGTCACGCAAAGCGCGCGCGGTTTCGCGGATTTCGGTCGGCATTCCGAGCGTTTTGCGGAAATCGCCGCCCGTTCCCGACGGCAGAATTCCGAGTTCGATCTCCGCGTTCGATTCCAAAATTCCGTTTGCGACTTCGTTGATCGTCCCGTCGCCGCCGCAGGCGATGATAAATTTTCTGCCTTGTTCCGCGCCGCGTTTTGCAAGCGCGATGCCGTCGCCGTGTTTTTTGGTGAAAGCGACCTGAAACGCGCCGAAATGCGTGCGAAAATCGGCGGCAATTTCCGCCCAGCGCGATTCGGTCGCGCCGGCGGCTGATTTCGGATTGACGATGATGAGCGGAAGATTTGCGTCAACGTTATTTGAAGAATATTTGCTGGTTTTTTCTGACAAAATCTGAAATTTCCTTTATTTTTTTGAAATCGGAAAGCTTGTAATTCGCGTCTTCGTCGGTCGTAAAATCGCGTCCCGTATTCACGTAAACCATATTTTCATTATACGGCGCGGATTTTGCCGAACATTTTCCGACGACGATCACGTCTTTGAGATTATCGTCGTTCAAATCTTCAAACGCAACGCCGTCAACCCAACAGCCGAATTCGACACCGTTGAATTGGTTGGGAAAATCGAAAACCTTTTTGCCGTTTTTGTAGATTCCGAATTCGGCTTCCATCGGCGGATCGTCGTATTCGGGATTGTGCGCAGTGACAAAACAAGACTTCGTAAAAGGCGCAAAATCGATCGCAAAAGTTTGATTTTTGACGACTTCGTTATCGCCTGCGTCAACATTTAAACATTCGGATTTTGAAACCGGAATCGCTTCGTTGATTTGGTCGGCTTCGCTTTTGTTGGCGGCTTTCGGCAATTCCTTCGGCGCTTCGGCGACGGCGTTTGCCGCATTCGTGTTTGCCGATTTATCCGCGATCTTATTCTCGGTTTTGGCTTCTTCACCGATCTTGATCGAGCACGAAGCAAAGCCGAAAACGCACAAACTCAGGACGATAAATAATTTATTCATTTCATTAAAACTTCCAAACAATAATTGGTTTAACTTGTTTTCGGTTTGAAGTCAATCCGAATCGAATCGCGCTGTGTTTTTGTAATGTGTCAGTAGCCC
>DAITPE010000087.1:0-13367 GCA_036833775.1 Pyrinomonadaceae bacterium
ACTTCAATTTTCGTCAATAGGAGGAACTGCGGATTTGGTAACCCAGCCTGATGGAAAGATTGTTTTGATTGGAAGCTGTTTCAGCATAAATTTCGGGAATTTCCCGTTTTGCTTGCTTCGTCTGAATCAAAACGGCGGATTTGATACGACTTTCGCAGGACCTCAAGGCAATACGGGTTATGTGCTTACTTCAATTCCTGGTTATACACCGGGTGAAGGATTGGGAATAGCGCGGCAGAGCAGCGGAAAACTTGTCGTCGTCGGCTACGGCAATAATGTCTCTAATGATCGTTATGTGATTGCACGTTTCAATGAAAATGGAAGTCTCGACACTACGTTCGGGCAAAGCGGTTTTGTTATCAATACGGAAATAATCGGTCGCGCAAACAAAGTTTTGATCCAGCCGGACGGAAAGATTTTAATCGTCGGAACAGGATCCGGAAAGTTGTTTGTTGCACGCTATTCGGCGGACGGAGTTGCTGACATAAGCTTTGGATCAAACGGGATTTTCTTGTTGAATACTGCTTCAGATGGTTCGGCGATCGCCCTTCAGCCTGACGGAAAAATTATTGCGGCTGGCGATATGTCATCTTCGGCTACATATTTGTTAATACGCTTGAATTCAAACGGGACGCTCGATAATGCATGGGACGGCGATGGCATCACAACAGTTCCTTCAGTTGCTTTCCAAAATGGAAACATAGCGGTTGCAATACAAGGCGACGGGCGAATTCTTGCCGTAGCAGATGAAAGTTTACTTTTTCGTTTCACCAACGATGGTTCGTTAGATACGAGTTTTGACAATGACGGTTCACGTCCGGCACTTGACGGGATCGCAACTGCCAACGATTTGACCGTGACCGCAAGCGGAAAGATCACGGTCGTGGGGCACTCAAAAATACCTAACCTCAGCACCTTTTCCGATCCGATACTTTATAAAACGGCACGTTTTCTTCCAAGTGGTGAACCCGATCCAACATACAGCGATGACGGTTTTCTCGATATTGATGTCATTGCATCGGTTCGAGACGGTGCATTTGCTTCAACCTATGATTTATCCGGCAGACTTGTAATTTCCGGCAGATCCGCTCCCGGAGCGCGTTTTTCACCGTGGAACGGTTCCCAATTTTCACTTGTCCGTTTACTCGCATCGCCAACTCAAAATGTCGGTTTTACCGGAAGAGTTCTTAATTCTGCCGGCAAACCCTTAGGCAACGCATTTATTACATTAAAGTTTGACAATGATACAGTCGCGACCACACGCACCAACAATTTCGGGTATTTCCGTTTTCGCGATGTGCAATCGGCGCGGACTTATACGTTTTCGGTGAGAGCCAAAAATTTAAATTTCTATGATCAAAACATTTTGATCGACGGCGAAGTTGCAAATTACTTATTTGTCGGTTTCAACCAATAAATTTATCCGTATATACTTTCCGACAAATTTCAATCGACCATAATTATCTTTGGCAGCAGACGCATTTTTTGTCGTTTTCGCCGACGTTCAATTTCTTAAACTCTGCTTCCGCCGCCGCGCGAAGCGGTTCGCGGTTTAAAGTGTCGAGATATTCGTTTATTTTTTCGGTCAATTTCAACTTTTCGAGGTTGGTTAAATTCAAAAAGCCTTGAAAAACGATCGTGATATTGTCTTCGTTCATAAATTTCTACTCTTTTTACGTCATAATATCTTCTAAAGAAACATTTAAACCCGCGTTGAAACAATCTTTTACCTCGTCGATTTCAAACGGAAAGCGGCTGAAATCGAATTTGATGAGATGCGCGGATTTTGCGCCGTGAAAATTCACGCCTGTCAGGACGTTGGTGCTCGTAAAATCGGCATCGGTCGCAAAAACGGCGTTGCGGCAATCCAAAAAACCCAAACGTGCGCACATAAATGAAACCGTGTCGTGAAATTGGGCTTGTTGGAAAACGGCGTTGTAGTTAAATTTGGCTTCTTCAAAGCTTGTTTCGCCTTTGAACTGAGTTTCGTTGAAATATGCGTGTGAATGAAATTCCGTTTTGGAAGCAAAAAAATCATTCCCGAAGCGCGCACCGATAAAATCGGCGACGTGTTCAAATTTCGCGTCGTGCAAAAGTAGATTTCCCTCAAACACAGCCGACGAAAACGATGCGCGTTTCTTAAAGTTCGCCTTTTCGAGATCGCAAACGCCCGCAAATCTTACATTCGCCGCTTCAAATTCGCCGTTGAAATTGCAATATTTAAAATCCGCGCCGTCTGCAAAATAAGCGTAGCTTAAATCGACGTTTTTATCGACACTTTTGCCGTAATATTCAAACTTTTGCGGAAAATAAACGCCGCGATGATCAAAATCATCAGCCTTTAAACGCATTTCAAGCTCACGGGAAAACTCTTCAGCCTTTTCGACTGTCGGGGCGTGGAGCAAACAATAATTTTTATCGCCGACCGCAAACCGAACAGGCAGTTCGCGGCATACATCTTCCCTGATCTGTTCCTTTCGCCACTCGGCAATTTCTCCGCCGACAAAGCATTTCGTTTGTTTTTTGCGCTCATCAAACATTCGGGATCGTTTCTCTGCTTAATTGTTATCCCGTTTAGTTGTTTTATGCAAATTACTTCAAAGAAAATCGGAGCGCAAGCAAAAATTGGAGCGCAGGCATCCCTGCCTGCATCGCCGTTCGCGGCTTTGCGCCGAACGGCGTTACGTTTAGCTAGTCGAAGCTCATCGAAAAACCTACAATTGCTGTTTACAGACCGAATTTTAGCTTCGATTGAACAATTAAAAGGCAAAAAAGTCCGTAAATACGGACTTTTTCGTTGTCATCAACATTTATTTTGTGAAATTACCGATTTTTTATCATTTGTCGCTCACGGATTTTGTTTGATTATCTTATTGGCATCGTTGATGCAGGAATTTGCAACCTGTCTGAATTTCGGCAGTGCATTTCGGGCGTTTTGAAGCTGTGCGTAAACGACGGGCGGAACGATCTTTGGGTCGGTGAACGATTTGGCGTAGTTTTCAAAAAAATTCGCGTTCTCCAACATCTGAACGCAGTAGGCGGAAGTTCTTCCGACGTTCATTTTGACCGCTTCTCTGTCCCAATTCCACGCGCTTTGCTTGGAATTTTCGAGCGCAACATCAGCCATATCCGAATTTGCCGAAATTTCTTTGTAATACGTCAGCATCATCGAGGCATTGTAGCTCCAATTAACCAAAAACGTGCGGAATTTTTCGGGCGGCGCAAAGTTCGGTTTGACCAGAAAGAAACCGTAAACTTCTTCGAGCGCACGATTTGCCGCCGCGTTTTCGGGTTCGAACTTTTTAAGGTAAACGGCGGTGTCGAAATAGCTGATAAAACCGTCGTAGATGAATAATTTTCCGTCCGACGACTTCGGATCGGCGGCAAGCCGCGCTAATTTTTGTTCAATGTTCGTTCTGAGCTTCGTGATGCCTTTTTCGAGCGCATCATTGCGGACAATGTTTTTATTCGCCGCTTTGGCGCGTGTGTTGACGAAAGAATATTGCTCCCAGACGGCTTCGTTCCAATCGGTGTCAAACCAAACGGGCGAAAGCGCATTGGCGCGGTAAACCAATTCGTCGTATGCGCTCTGATATTGCCCGACAATCGTCAAACAATTTGCCGCGATGCGTGTATCGGTCGAGTTTTTTTTGAAATCGGGAAGATTTCGCGCTGTTTGAATGTCGCCGATGCAGGCATTGGCGGCTGTCTGCGAATTATCGCGCAAGGCGATGTCCTGTTCGTCTTCGGCGCGGAAAACATAATAATAATAAGTGCCCGGACGCGTGCCCGAAAGCTCGATTCTTTTCGTCATTAGTTTGACGGCTTCCTCGAACTTTTTCTCTTTGCGGGCTTCGTCGTGCTTGCGGTAATAATAATTGTCTCGGCGTTCGTAATCGGGCGTTCCGTCGGCTTTGACCGCCGTTTCGTCGCTCGAATCTTTGTTCGCGCTGACGTTTTTAAGTTCCTCGACCTTGTCGTTTCTGTCCGCAAGCGCGTAAAATTTGCCCGCGGTCTTGTAATCTTCCATCGCGGTGAAAAGATCGCCCGCCAATTCGTCGAGTTCCCTGCGTTTATCCGAACCGCGCTGCGTCAAACGCGTTCCCGTGTCCAAACACCTCGCGGCATCGACGTATTTTTTCTCGGCAAATAATTTGCGAGCCGTCTTGAGCGCAATTTCGGACATCGGTTTGAACGCCGCGATCACCTCGGAATCGTTCATATACGAAGTCATCGACCCGAGACTCACCGTTTCGGCGATCTTGTAGGCTTCGTCGGTGCGTCCGAGGCTGTCCAAAATCTTCACACGCACGCCGTCGGAACAAACGAGGCTCGACCAAGTGCCGCCGTTGACCATCGAAAGCGTTTTTTCCAACGCCTTCGTGCGCTTGTCAGGCTTCGATTCGCCGTCCGCCTTCGCAAATTCACGCTCGATCTTCGGACACCACTCATCTCTCGACTGCCCGTTTGCGAACATTGGCAAAAATATAGTTATCAACCCGATAAATAATAAATCGAAGCATCTTTTTTTACGTAACACGTCCATCTTTTTTTCGTTCACCTCAAAAATTGCGAATAATAAGCTCGGTTTCCCGCCAATAAATCGCAATATTTTTCAAAAAAAGGTGACAAAATAAATGATAAAAATAATGAAAACGCAAATAATTGGAGCGCAGGCAGAAATGCTTGCTTTTCAATTTATTGTTCTTCTACTTTTTTATGTTCCTGATTGTCTTTGGCGATGGCGTAAAGGGCGGATTTTACTTCAAACGGCGTGAGTGTCGGATATTTTTCGAGCAAAAGCGCGATGATGCCGACGATGTGCGGACACGCGAAGCTGTTTCCGGTCAGATTGCGGTAGGAATTGTTCAGCCAAGCGGTGCGGACGTTGACACCGGGCGCGGTGAGTTCGATGACTTCGCCGTAATGGAATCCGAAGTTGAACGGATCGGTTTCGACGGATTTGATAACTGAAATGAGCGACGACGAAAAGACCGACGGAAACGACGGATGCGGTAAATTGTTTGCCGCCGCGACGACGATACAGCCCGCTTGATATGCGCGGTCGAGAAGATCGTGCAATGGCGCGAAAAATTGCGGTTTGGTCGTGCCTAAACTTAAGTTTATTACTTTGTAACGATTTTTGATGGCGTATTCAAGACCTGCAAGAAAGGCTTGTCCGTCGCCCAAGCCGCCCGCGCCGAGAACTTTGATGCTGTAAAATTCTGCGTCGGGCGCGATGCGGTTGATTATCCCTGCGCAAGCCGTTCCGTGTCCGGCGGAATCGCCTGTTTCCGATTCGTCAAAGACAATTCTTTTCTCGACGGCGCGCGCTTCGACCGACAATTTCACTTTTCCCGAAAGGTCTGGATGATTGATGTCGATGCCGCTGTCAATGACCGCCACACTGACATTTTTTCCCGTGCCCGATTTCCAACTGTCGTCGATCTGAAAATAAGTTGACATCGTGGCGTGGGCGTTCGATTCGTAACCGGATACAGTTATCATAGAAATTTAATATCCCAAAAAGCTCGTCTCTTGTTTGTTATCGGCAAACTTCAGAACTGTTTCCATAATTTCGCGGCACATCGCTCTTTCGGCTTCACCGCGATTCGAAATCTCGCGCACGAGAATCG
Source organism: Pyrinomonadaceae bacterium (assembly GCA_036833775.1). Classification (GTDB taxonomy): domain Bacteria; phylum Acidobacteriota; class Blastocatellia; order Pyrinomonadales; family Pyrinomonadaceae; genus JAJQRF01. The sequence continues at coordinate 5,637 of DAITPE010000087.1, forward strand.
CCAAATCCATCATTTCCTTGTGCTCGGCGGATTCACGCAGATTTGCAAGCCAATGTCTGATTTCATTGACATCCGAATTCTGTTGTTCGGACATCATTCGCTCGCCGAGATCACGAAAAAGTTTGGCGGATTCGTAAGCATTGATGAGCGGTGAAATAGTTTCGGCAAAAAGCGCGGCTTTGTCCATTTCCTGCGGCGTAAAAGGTTCGTAAGGCGGTTCGCCGCAACGGTTGACGTATTCCAGAACACCGATAATTTCGCCTTTATACCGCAAAGGCGTGGCAAGAATCGTCTGCGTCGAATATCCCGTGGTTTTATCGACTTCGGCGTAGAAACTTTCTTCGCCGCCGACGTCCGCAACTGCCATCGGCTGTCCCGAACTCATCACGAAACCAGCGATTCCCTTTCCCGCCGGAATCTTTAATTGCAAAAGCTGTTCGGCGACCGATCCGATCGCCGACAAAAACTTCAGATCGCCTTCGCCGCCGTCGCGGATCAAGACCGATGCTTCATCCGAACACATCTCGGAAGCGGAAATCTGCAAAATATTCTCGATCGATTCGGTCAATGGTTCGGTCAAGACATTTGCAACGTCGATCGTTTCGACCAATCTACGCAATTTCTCCGCAGAAATTTTATCTTCATTCTCGGACATAAGCCTAATTTTCGCCGAAAAACACTTTATTATCAAACGATAAGAAAAAAATAATTTTTGTTTAACATTTTGTTGGAAACTTTCCCTGATTAACCGTTTTCAGATGTCAAATAATTTAGGTTTTGACCGTTGGAACGCTTTCGTTGGTTGCGCTCGGGCGATGTTTTTTTGTAACATTCGCTCAAACATTTTGATTTAATGCGCGGAATCTACGCTTTTATGCGTGAGGTTTGTTTTTTTCTAAACGAAAGTTCAAACTTCGAAGCATTTCCGCCGGTCTTGAGGAGAATTTCGTCTATGAGAAATGGGTTAATTTGGTTTTTGTGTTCATTTTTGCTTTTGCAAACCGCTGTTTTTCCGCAGGAAAAGCAAAAAACCATCTCGCAGATGCCGAAAACAGACCCTTTTCAATTAGAAAAAGGAAAATTCTTTTCTGCTTCGACCACGACCAAACCTTCCTTGGAAAACAATGCCGACAAACGTCTTCCCGTTGACGTAATTTCCGACGATTTCGCCGAAGCATTGGAAATAATCCGCAAATATCACGTCAGCGGCAACAAAATAGATTTTAACGATGTGACGAAATCTTCCGTGACGGCGATGCTTCGCACACTCGATCCGCATTCAAATTATTTCGACGCACAGGAATATGAAGAACTGCTTACCGATCAGCAAAGCGAATATTACGGAATCGGCGCGACGATCGTAAATTACGAACAAAACGGCGAATTCAATACATACATCGTTTCGACATTTCCCGAATCGTCGGCAAACCGCGCGAATCTGCATTACGGCGACAAGATCGTTGCCGTCAACGGCGAAAAAATGGCAGGAAAAGATTCGTCTTATGTGCGCGATAAAGTTCGCGGAAAACTCGGTTCGGCGGTTCGCCTGCAAATCGAACGCGCAGACACGAAAAAGATCGAATTCATCGATCTGAAAAGGTCGCGTGTGCCGCAGCCTTCGATTCCCGACGCGTATATTTTGCGCCGCGACATCGGTTATATCGATATGACCGAAGGGTTTAATTACACGACGGCGGAAGAATTAACGGTTGCGCTCAAAGAATTGCATCAACAAGGAATGAAAAGTTTGATCCTCGACCTGCGCGGAAATCCGGGCGGAATTTTGGATCAAGCCGTCAAGGTTGCTGAAAAATTCATCCCCGAAGGAAGCACGATCGTCACCCAGCGCGGGCGCATCAAGATCGACAACAGAGTTTGGAAATCTGCCAACCGAAACACGGAAACCGTTCCGATGGTCGTCTTGGTTGACGGCGAAACCGCGTCGGCTTCGGAGATCGTTTCCGGCGCGTTGCAGGATTACGACCGCGCTTTTATTATCGGCGAAAGAACTTTCGGGAAAGGTTTGGTGCAGAGCATTTTCAATCTGCCGTATAATGCCGGACTGACGTTGACGACGGCGAAATATTACACGCCTTCGGGACGTTCGATCCAGCGCGATTATTCAAAAGGAAATCTCTATGATTATTACAATCACAAGGAAGAAACGGCGCAAAACGACCAAAATCAACCTGTTTCATACACTATGATCGGCAGAAAGGTTTACGGCGGCGACGGAATTTTGCCCGATGAAATCTTGAAAGAACCGAATTTGTCGCAAACAGAAGCCGATCTGCTCGATCCTTTATTCTTTTTTGCAAGCGAGCTTGTAAACGGAAGAATCATAGGTTTTGAAAACTATAAATTTAGCGGTCAAATACGTTACGGCGAACGAATCCAACCGACCGATTTCCAAGTCACCAATGAATTGGTTTCAGCATTTAAAGATTATGCAGTAAAAAATAAATTTGCCTCGGAAAAACTGAATTCCGAAGCAGGTTTTATCAAAACTCGCCTTCGTTTTAATCTAATTATGGCGGCTTTCGGAAGCGTTTCCGCAAATCAAGTTTTGATCGAAGACGATACAATGACGGCAAAAGCCGTCGAATCTTTGCCGCGTGCCGAAAATCTTGCGCTATCGGCAAAAAAAGCAAATCGCAAACCTTTTTAGTTTCTTAAAATAAAAAAAACCGCCGGGTCGCATACCCGGCGGAAAAAGAAACAGGAGGAATCAGAAAGACTAAAAGCCGAAACGTAAACATCGCAAATTCAAAACGGCTCGACTAGCAGCCATTAGAAATGATGCCGCAAGAAACAAGTCAGTTGCTTTGCTCGGAAAAAAATTTCAAAAAAATTTCAAAAAAAACTCGCCCGAATAAATCAGGCGAGTTTTTATTTTTGAATTTCGGATCGTTTTAGAATAATAATCTGAATCCGAATCTGACAGTTCGCGGGTTTTGATATAAGAATGGTTGTTTATATCGAATATCGCTTCTGTCTGCTTGTGACGCGATACGTGCGTTGATCGCTGTCAGTAAGCTTCCGTCAGTATAACCGTTTGCATATTGAACTTGGGAAAGTCCGAGAGCTGTCGCATTGACGGGTGCCGTGCTCGGATTAACCGTCGTATAAATTCCGGTCACGGTGGCTTGATCGAAAAGATTCGTAAAATTCAAATCCAATGCCATCGTAAAACGATTATCTCTGCCGAATTTATAACGATGCGTGACGTTCAAATCAGTCTGCGAAAACGTCGGGCTTCTGCCGAGGTCTCCGCGTCCTAAGAAAATCTGCGGCGTCACGGTCGAAGCTCCGAAGATCGTCGTTGTTTGCGGAGTTCCCGACGTAACAGTTTGAAATGCCGAAAATTCGGTCGTATTCGATTTGCCGCCCATCCAGTTCAGAATATATGCGCCGTAAATATTGAAAACGTGCGGTCTGTCCGTTTGCAACCTACCGTTATCTTTTTCACCGCGCGCAGTGAAACCGATAAACGGAAGGTCGAAAGCACGGCTGACGCCCGGCGATGTTCTGCCGTTGACCAGATGCGGTTCGTCCGAACTCGCCAATCCCGAATAGTTTCCATACAAACGGCTGTAAGTGTAATTAGCATTGAAATACCAATTATTTGACAGACGTTTTTCGAGCACGAATTCCAAACCGTCATAACGTCTTTGCGGACGAGTCGAGCGCAAATAACCGAGCGTTTGAAGCGTCTGCAAATGCAAACCGCTTCCCGGATTGCCGATAATATACGCTTCACTTCCGGCAGCATTGACAACGCCCGCGTCTTCGACCGCTTCGTCAACATTTTTATATGTATAACGGGTTCTGAAAACGTAATTCGTGCTCAATTGATGCTCAACGCCGAAGGTCAGTTCGGTTTGCTGGAACGGTTTCAAATTCGGATCGACCGCACCGCCGTTCAACGCCGAAGCATTTGGATCGTTCGCGTTTACACGAAGATTTTTTTGACAACGGCTTCTCGCGCCCGTGAAAATAAATCCTGACGTCGGACAAATACTCGGTCCCGTGTAACCGCCCAAAATATTGGCAATATTGAAGCTGCTTGCGGTATCGCCGGGGAATAATTCAAAATAATCTTCCAAAAACACATCGCCGCCGAACAAACCGCGCGGAAGTTCAAATTTCACACGGTCATAAAACTTTCCGTAGCTGGCAAAAAGTTTTGTTTTGCCTGTACCGAAAAAGTCATATGCGAAACCCAAACGCGGAGCGATCTTATCGCCCCAACCGAAATTGATCGCACTCGGAAACTGGTTGAATGAAGGAAGATTTTCCTTCTCGATGCGCACACCGAGATTCAAGGTCAAACGGCTGAACGGTTGGAATTTATCTTGAATATAAAGCCCTTGGCTCAAATTTGCAGCTTTACCGTTCGTTCCCGTTCTTCTGAATGAAGCCGAACCGACAGCACCGACCGTATCCGTCACCGCGCCGCCAAGCAAGGTCGAGATCGGCGTTCCGTAGTTAAAAGAAATACGTCCGATGGCATTATTTCCCGACTGAACGTCGTTGAAAATTTTGTATCGCTGATAACCGCCTTTAAATTCGTGTCTGCCCAAGAAATTTGTAATATACGCGGCAGAAAATTCATAAGAATCCCGCACCGAAACATCTTTTACCGTGATCGTATTTGCTCCCGTCGTAGCACACGGGAAATTTGCGTTCGGCGTTCCGCAGCTAAAAATTTGGGTGGTTGAAGGAACGAAATAATTTCCGTTCTTTTCATTCAAAAACCCGCGACTGTAACGACCATCAATGACAAGATTGCTCGTCGGTGTATAAACTCCCGAAAATGTCACGACATTCGAGTTTTGACGACCGCCCTGTTTTGAATAAAATTGATTTCCCGTTAAAACTCCGATCGTACCGCCGTAATTTGCGGTCGGAACATTATTGAAACCGATCGCCGTCGAAGCCACATTCGTAAATGAAGTTGCCGGAATCGCGCCTTCATCGACCACGGGATTCCAAAGGAAAGTTCCCGTAAACCGCAGATTATTGAACGGATTAGCGTCAAGACGGCTGAACGCATATTCATACGTTCTCGTTCTGCTGTATGATTCCGTCGTGATCAATGTTCTGCTCGAGGCAGGAAGATTCGTATAATACGGAACTGTTACATCTGTCTGAAATATTTGCGGTGAATAACTCGTGTAAAACCATAGTTTTTCTTTCACGATCGGACCGCTTAGGTTTGCTGTCGGAAATAAATTAGTTCCGCCTGCTTTGACCGGATTGAAATATTCTGCGGTTTGAACAAAATTTCCTCCCGCAACCGAACCCGTCGTAAATCTGGTCAGTAAAGGGCGCGGAGTTCCCGCAAATTTTGCAGGCTCGAACTGCAAGCCCATTTCACCGTGAAATTGATCGCCGCCGCCGCGCGTAACGACGCTGATCACGCCGCCGGTCGCGCCGCCGTAAGAAGCTTCAAATCCGCTGGATTTTACTTGCACTTCCTGAACCAATTGGGTCGGAATATTAAATGCCTCGTTCAATGTTCCAGTTCGATAATTTGTAACTTCTTGCCCGTCCAAAACGAATACGTTTTCGCCACCTGAAGCACCGTCAACCGAGAATCCGGCTGAACGGCTTTCTGGACGAGTTCCGGGAACTGTTTTCAAAAGGCTCGTAAAACCTGTTCCTTTCGGAAGAAGTTCGATCTTTTGCGCGTTAATTGTCGTTTGAATCGCGTTATTCGATGTATCGACAGGTGGAATATCTGAAACCGAAACGTCCACAGTATTGACGCTGCCGCCGGGATTTACGGCAATGTCGATTTGCGTTGTTTTACCGATCGCGACGGTTACATTTTCATATTTTGCCTCACCGAATCCGGCTGATGCGGCAGTGTTAATGTCATAATTTCCCGGCGGAATCTGAATCACACGGAAAAAACCGTCATTATTTGTCGTGATCGTGCGTTTGAACCCGACTCCGGTTCCGGTCGTAGTTGTCCCGCTCGACACATTTTTCGCGCTCGTAATCGTAACTGAAATATTCGGAACGACTGCGCCTGTCGCATCCTTGACAGTTCCTTCAATATTTCCGGTCGTTTCCTGTCCGAAAGCATTGAAACTCAGACAGCAAACGATCAAGAATAGAATCTTGAATAGATTTATACTCTTCATTTTTTCTCCTTATATAAAAATTTAGCTGCTTAACCCAAATGAATAGAATCAATTGCTCAAATCTGAACTAATCGCAATCTTTCAAACTTTTCAATTAAAACCTGAAAAAAATACAATCAGCCCTTTGATCGTATCCGATAATTATTATTTATGTCGGAATTATGAACAACAAGAATTTCTGATGTAACATAACATATTAGTTACATCTTTGTTAAGTTTTTTTTACTAATAAGAAGCGTTATTGAAAAATAAGCAATTATTTTTGGTATTGAAGTATCATCCCGTTTCCGCCGACGGCATAGCCGTATTTTTTGGTCATATAAAGACCGTAAAGTCTGTCCGTTATTTTACTTTCCTGTTTTGTCCAATTTTTTCCTTTATCATTTGAACGCAGGATCGTTCCGTCATATCCGACGATCCAACCGTTCTTGTCGTCGGCAAAATCAACCCGCATAAAAGTCGATTGATATGAAGTTCTGACGCTTCGCCAAAAATTTCCGCCGTCTTCGGTTCGCAAAATCGTGCCTTTGCTGCCGACTGCATAACCTTCCTTTTCATCACGGAAATCGACATTGTAAAGGTCTTTGTCGGTTCCAGATTTTTGTTTCACAAAGCTTCCGCCGCCGTCCGTCGAAGCCAGAATCAAACCGCCGTCGCCGACGATCCAGCAATAATTATCGCCGACGAAATCGAGATGATATAACTCCAATTTTGACGGAACTAAAACTCTCACCCAAGTTTCACCGCCGTCTTCGGTTCTCATTACCAACGAATCGATGACATTTTCGCCTTTTCTGTCAAGAATCGAACCGATCACGATCCCGCGTTTTTTATTCGCAAAACGAATGCTCAAAAATTCGGGTTGACCGCTCGGAAAATCGTTCAATTTATAGATTCTCGTTTCACGCCAAGAATTGCCGCCGTCTTTTGTGATGAACATTTTTTTTCCGGCTACGAGATAACCGTTGTCGTCGTTTCGGAAATATATTTCGTTAATGTCCTCGTTCGTGCCGAGTTCTTTTTTTGTCCAGTTTCTGCCGCTGTCATTTGTAAACGCGAGATAACCGTTATCGCCCGCGATCCAGCCTTTTTCGGATGAAGTGAAATAAACCGTGATCAAATCTCCGTTTGACTTAACTTTGCTTGAAGACCAGACGGATTGAGCAAATGTTGAAATTGAGAAACAAAAAATTAATGCAAATATAATTGACGATTTTTGAAAAAAAGACATTTTTTCTCCTTTGGAAACCATAAATAAAAAAAGGTGAATTTGACCTTAAAAATACTATTTTTTCGGTCAAATGTCACCTTTCTGATGTCGAAAAGAATTGTTTTGGTTTGTCGTAAAACTAATTCGTAATGCGATAAACCTTATTATTCCAGACAACTACGACTTCCTCGCCGATCGCCAAATATTGTGCAAGTTCAGAATTATTTGCCGCGAGTTTGTAATATTCTTCGCTCGCAAATTTGATCTTCACTTCCGGCAATTTCGCTTCGGCTTTGAAATCGGTATCAACCCAAACATTGCTTTGGTTGATGAAATTCTTATTCGCCACGAACTGATTCGCGGTTGAAT
>DAITPE010000088.1:0-13350 GCA_036833775.1 Pyrinomonadaceae bacterium
GGATTTTTCGAAAATTTCGACATCGCTTCGCAAAATTTCCGCATTCATTTTGAAGAATGGCGCGAAAAACGCCGTTTGCGACGCGAAGCACAACTCGCTTTACAACCTGAAAAAGCCGAAAAACGAGTAGAAAAGAAAGTAAAAGAAAACCCAACTATCTCGCTTGGCGATAAGGTTGCGGCAAAAGAAACGAGCAAAAACGGCAAAGGAAAAGTTTCGATTCTCGACAGCTTGAAACAAGCTGAAAACGAATCCGAAAAAAGTCTCGAAATGCCTTTGGAATCAGAAGTTGAAGAAGAAATTCCATTGCCGACGATTTCGGCTTCCGAAGAAAAATACGCGGAAGAAAAAGATGATTTCGCCAATTCCGATTTCGATTCCTTAAATGAATTAGTCACCGAAAACGGCAAAATTCCGATCACGCCGATTCAGCAAACAGGCGAATTAAACGAAGAATTTCTCGAATCGATCGAAGAAAAACCCGAACCTGAGCCGGAAAAACCGAAGAAAAAACAAACTTTTGAAAATTACGTCTTGCCGACTTCCGATTTTTTAACTCCGGCTGAAGCGCGGATCGAACAAAAAGAAGGCGATTTGCTCGCCACGGCGCAGGAATTGACCGAAAAAACGAAAGAATTTAACGTCACGGGACGCGTCGTGCACATTTGCCAAGGTCCGGTCGTGACGACTTACGAATTCAAACCCGATCCGGGCGTAAAGTATTCTCGCGTAACGGGTTTAGTTGACGATCTGTGTCTGGCGTTGAAAGCTGAATCGATCAGAATCGACCGCATTCCGGGCAAAGCTTTTGTCGGAATCGAAGTTCCGAATCATCAGCGCGAAACGATTCATTTACGCGAAGTTGTCGAATCGAAAAAGTTCAAAGAAGCAAATTCGCTGCTTTCCGTCGCGCTCGGAAAAACGATCGACGGTTTGAATTACGTCGCCGATCTATCGAAAATGCCACATCTTTTGATGGCTGGACAAACCGGCGCGGGAAAATCTGTCGGTGTCAATTCGCTCATCGTTTCAATTTTGTATAAAGCAAAACCCGATGAAGTAAAATTCATCATGGTCGATCCGAAACAGGTCGAACTCGGGATTTACGCCGATATTCCGCATCTTGCAACGCCGATCATCAAAGACCCGAAACGTGCTTCGGTTGCGCTGAAATGGACGGTTTCCGAGATGGAAAAACGCTACAAAGACCTTGCCGGTTGGGGCGTTCGCAACATCGACGGCTACAACACGGAAGTAAAACGCCGAAATTCGGTCGGACAATTAGACGACAACGGCGAAGCTTTTCGTGTTTTGCCTTATATCGTCGTCATCATTGACGAATTAGCCGATTTGATGATGGTTTCGGGCAAAGAAGTCGAAGAATCGATCACAAGACTTGCACAAATGGCGCGCGCTGTCGGCATTCATCTCGTTTTAGCAACGCAAAGACCTTCGGTTGATGTTATTACGGGACTTATCAAAGCGAATTTTCCGTCGCGTATTTCGTTCCGCGTTTCGTCGAAAGTAGATTCGCGCACGATCATTGATTCAAACGGCGCAGAAAGTCTGCTCGGGCGCGGCGATATGTTGTTTTTGCCGCCCGGAACGTCGAATCTCGTCCGCGTTCACGGCGCATTTGTCGATGAAAAAGAGATTGTTAAAATTGTCGAACATATTAAATCGCAGGGAAACCCGGAATACGACACGACGATCACGAAAACCGAAGACGAAATGGACGATGGCGGTGAACTTCCGGGCAGAAAAGACCCGCTTTTCTGGGATGCTGTAAAAAGTGTCGTCAGCGCAAAACGCGCATCGACTTCGCTTCTCCAACGCCATTTGCGCATCGGTTACGGACGCGCGGCGGCGATTCTCGACGCGATGGTTCGCGAAGGTTACATCGGCGAAATGGACGGCGGAACACGCGCCAGACCAATTCTGCAAAAGGCTTACGACGATTTGCAGGAAATGTACGAAATGGAAAATTAACAGCAGTTTCGAGTTTTCCACAGAAACTGTGGAAAACCACCGCTTTTCCACAAAAAAAAACGGCACAAATATTTATATTATTTGCACTTTTAGCATTTTGCACATTCGAGCGGCATTAAAGTTATGAAAACCGCAAAGTTAAATTATTGCAACATTTATACGGTTTTACTTAAGTTTCTGCTTTTAATTATTTTTTGTTTTATAGTTGTTTGTTGCAAAGGAAAACAAAGTAAACAAAGTTTTACACAAAACGGTGGAAAACTGTTGCTTTCCACAACTTTTACTAAACTTTTCCACAACTTTTACTAAACAGTTGATTTTAAAGGTTTTCACAACTTTTACTAAACAGCCCTTTAAAAATGGACTTTTACGGGTTGTTTAGCTGTTATTAAAATCTCTCTGAAATTTCTCTGCAAAGAGTCTGGAAAGTAATTAAATTTTCAAAGAACCTGTCGAAATTAAATCTGACTTAAAATCCAATGCCGCACGATCCAACGGTCGCCGTTGGCGATTCCGTTGAGCGTGATCACGCCATCGAAACTTGTCGGCGGAATCGATAGATCGTCAAAATTGTAATGATGCTTGTCGCTGTTGCTGATGGCGTATTGCTCGATGAAACCCACGCCCGGAGGTGTTCCGGCAAGCCATTCAAATTGCTTTGTTGTCGGGTCTGAAGAATTATAAACTTTGCTATAAGTTACAGTTCCATTTCGGACATTCTGATAAGTCTTGATTGAGGGTTTTGCGATGCCGTCCGGTGAGATGATTTTAGCCAAAAGACAATGTGTGCCGTTGGTCGGCGTAATTAAATTGGTCAGCGTTATTTGACCGTCACGATTCACGTTTAAGGCTTTGGTTCCGATTGGAATATTGAAGCGCACGACGTTGGCGGTCGGGCTTGCGCCCGGATCGTCAACAAAATCTTCAATTTCGGATTGATTATCGAAAATCGGTGCATAACTGTTTGAAGCAGTTCCAGAAGTCGCGTAGCGGGCGTTTAGCGACGGGTCAACAAACGCTTCAGGACGGATTGCAACGTATCGGTCGCCGAACTGAGCAAAGACTCCGACCGGAATATCGCAGACCCAGAAACCGCCGTCCGCGACGATTTCAGCAGGTAACTGACCGTTTCCGGTGCTTAGCGTCGGATAGCGATAACGCAGCACAAGAAGAGCCTGCGCGATTTCAGCCAAGATGCCATTCAGCGTGTCCGATCGACCGAATGTGGTAGAAAAATCTCTGGTTTGATTTTCATAATTCAGAGCCTGAATCATTTGACCTTGAAGCGTGTCAACTTCGTCTTCCAAAACAGCTAAATTCGTTACCGCATTCCGCACGTCCAAGAGCCAGCCTGCCGCAATCGCAGTGCCTCCGGCAGGAACCGTAACAGCGCATAATTGGACTTCATTGGCAGCCAAAACCGGCGCGGTCGGCGAGGCAGCCGGAGTTCCGGTTTTGACGCTGATAACAGCACGATTTTCTTTTTGGGTTGAGCGCGAAAATTGTGTCGGCGGGTAGAACGTTCCGGCTGAAATTTCACCTGACGTTCGCAGGCGTTGAAAGGCAACCATTGTGGCGGTGTTCGGCACGTCTTCCGAGATCGTGGCGATAATCAAATCAATGCGCGGATGCGTTCCGTTGGCGGCGGCAAGCTGCACATTCGTAAAGGCGGCATCATATTGTTTGCCGAGTTTGTAAATGCGTCCTTCCGCGACGCTGAACGTCATTCCGGCATAACCAAAACCGCAACCGGCGACTTCGGCGTTTTGCCCAGACACATAATCTTTGGTCAAGTTTTCAACGTGTTCTCGCGCAAAATCCTGCATTTGCACCAAATCGTTCGGATGATTGATTTGACCGTAATTTATTCCTGAATTGGAAATAATTTCAACAATTTTCTTTTTCGACATTTTTAATTGCTCCTAAATAAATAATGATTTTGGTCGTAATCCAATAGCGGTATGATCAAAAACTCTTGTGAATGCGGCTGTTGATATGCCAACAGAGAATTTATTTCCTGCGGCGTGAACATCGGCTCGAAATTACTATAAGGAGACTCACCCCAGACAGCTTCACCGAGCGTCGTCATTTCAGGCGAATTGACCGGATCGCCTTTAACGATCTCGATCACGATCAACAGCGGCTCGGCGACGGCGACGACTTGTTCGCCCCAAACCAACTCACCGTAAAAGACAGGTTGATTATGAACTTTGACGGTCAAACGAAAATCATCGAGAAATAACTCGATTCCTTCAGCCGTTCCACGACGTGCCAAATGACGCGCAAAATTTGCGTAAAGATTGCGTTTGTCGGCGAGCGTGAACCATTCGGGAAGCCAACTCCAACCGAATAGATTTTCAAGCCAAAATTTGACCCATTTTTCTTCCGCCGTCGCAGGATTAATATTGTCGGCGAAATTATCAAAAATCTCGTCCCAATCGTTCAGCGTTTCGCCAAAGAACTGCAAGAATCGTTTCAAAAACAATTCTTTATCTTCACGCCGGAAACGCGCAGGCAAATGTTCGTAGAGATATTCGAGATTATTTAATGGCATAACGATACATATTTATATGTATAAAATCAGACGACGTTGATCGTCACATTTACGAGCTTCGGCAATTCGTGATTTTGCAAAACACGATCGTTAATCGGCTCGTTTAAAATTTGTTCACGGTTCGGAACGATGATGCGGTCAACTCCGGCAGTTCCTTCGATAATGGCGATGATTTCGCTGCGGTAGATCGCACGTCCGAATTGCTCACGCGACGGCGAGTAAAAGGCGCGTAAATTGTTTTCGATCGCAGCCAAAACAGAACCTGCCGGACGATCATTTTTCAGACGCACGTTGACGGAAATATTAAACTCGACATAAAACGGATTGACGATCGAAATGAACTGATTGCCGACCGCTTGTTTCAAAATTTCGGCAATATTTTGCAGCGCGATCGTATCGAGATTTTCACCGGTTTGAGTCATTGCGACGACGGTCGTGTAGCCGAGTCTGGTTTCGTTGAAATTTCCCTCGACCGTAAACGGGAATGCTCTGACAATGCCGTTTCCGTCGAGAGCTTCATCTAAAATTGCATCTTCAATATCCTGAGTCGAAACCAGACGTTCGCCGCGCCGCTGATAGCTGTTGACCCGCGACAAAGTGGAGGTTACAGATTCAATTTCCGAACCTGAATCAATGGCGTTGGAATTCGTAACCGAGTCAACATACCCAACATTGTCAACCATTACGGTCAGCGAATTCGGCGCAAGCAGGATATGACCGTCATCGAGATTTTGAGCCAGAACGAAACCTTCTTCGCGCGGCTCCGAAAGAAGCAAATATTCCATTACTTCAAATACAGTATTACCGTCAGAAGTCGAAACTTGTGTGCCAATAAATATCTCAGATTTTTCGCCTGATTGATCTTTTTGAAATTTCAGTATGGTCTGAGCCTTTGTTGCCGGTCGCTGTGAAATATCGAACAAATTGGCGAACGCAATAAAATTTTGTTCCGGGACCAAGTTAAACCGATATGCTAATTGCGAAAGAAGCCACGCTTGAGCCTCAAGCAAAACAGTATGCGGTGCGGACGGATTAGCATTGGTCAATTCGGGACAGATCGGCGCATCAAGACCGGCTTCGATTAATTTTAAAATTTCTTGCCTTTCGCGGATTTGTAACCGAATTATTTCACTCGTCATTCCGCCGCTCGTCCGAGCGATCGCTTCGGCGGCAAGACGATCTTCGTCACGAATTTCCAAAACAGGATATTTAATCATTTTTTATAACCTCAACCTCGAAAAACATATCTTCCGTAAAATCGAAAATAGCCTCTCCAAAATGCGTTCCAAACAAAAAATCAAACGGCAGACAAATCAAGCAAAATACCCAAACCAAAATTAAAAGCGTCCAGTTGTGAATTTGCTTCAGGCGATTCATTTTTATACTCCGAGATACTGCCAAACCGGAAAAACTAAATTTTTCGGAGCATTGATCGAGCCGACTTCTTCATACGAGAGAGAAACGATCGCACGACCTTCTTCGTCGGTTTCGGCTTTCACCTTAACGCTTCGAATTAACGGAACATATTTCAAAATTTGCTCTTCCAAATAAAAAGCCAAACGCGGTGCAAAACTAAAATCCTGAACCGCGAAAACAAAGTCGGGAAAGCCGTAATCAGGCATCATCACCCGTTCGCCTTGGCGCGTTTCGATAATGTCGGCAATCGCTTGCGACAAAATAATCTGACGATCGTCAGTCGTCGCCGTCGAGCCGCGCCGATCGGCTTGAAAAGGGAATTGAATTGTCGAGCCGTGAATGTTCATATTTAAATCGGCGGTCCGACCGGATTCACGATGCGGTTATGAATTTTGACGGACGAGCCGGAAATTTGCACCGAGTTTCCTTGAATCGTAATCGAGCCGTTTGCATTGATCGTAATAGTTGATCCTTGCAACTGAATTTGGTTTCCTTCCGCACGAATCTGACTTCCTTCGATTCGCACTTGGTTTCCCAAAATCTTGTTTAATTGCGAAGCATTGCTTTCGATGTTTTGCGCGAGAATTTTTGCAGTTTGCGCGATGATCGCATCGAAATTTTTTGCTTGAATTTTCGCCAATTCTTCAGCGATAAAAGTTAAATTTCCGGGAGCTTTGATGCCGACGGTCATTTCATTCTGAAATCCGTCCGGGACGAGCATTTCTTCGTTATACAGCGACGCATAAAAAAGGTTGAATTTTTGCCCTAATTGACCGAATAAAACGACCTCAGAGCCTTTTGGAGGAATGAATACCGAACCGTAGCCGTTGCCCAAACAAAAGACCATCTGCCGCGCCCATTCATCAAATATCAAAGATTCATCAATCGAGGGAATGATGACGCGGACGCGATGCTGTTTTTCAGGATCATTATTGTCAGCGACGATTCCAGAAACACCATTCAACCATGCACCGTGTTCGGCGATGGCATCGCGTCCGGTATCTTTAGATTCTTTATAAGTTTTAGTCCTAGACATTTATATCTCTATATAAATCAAGCAATAAGTTCAGCGAACCGGAAGAAAACTCGTAACTGACCGAATCGCAAATATATTTGCCTGAAAATAACTTTCCGATTCCATTGATTTGCACTGTATTTCTCACATCCAATCGTTCGCCATTAGGCGGAAAAGCGACCTGAATCTGACCTTCAAAGGCGTGTTCGCGGTCGAGTTCTTTTTGCGCTTGCGCTCTGCGCGATAATTTGCTTTTTGTCGCCTTGCCGGAAACGTCTCGCTTCAATATCACGGATTCGCGTCCACGATTTGAAACGTCAGATTGTCCTTCGAGCCGTTTGCCGCCTTTGCCTCTGCCGCGCACTTTTACTTGGCGCGGACGAGCGTCTTGGTTTTCCGGTGTCCGGTAAATGAAATTCCAACCGGATTGCAGTTCAAAATCTACTTTATTCGTCAGCGACAAAATCGGATTTCCAACCTTTGCCGGATATTTGGCAAACATCGTGTCGTGGCGAACGAATAAAATTAATCCTGATTCTCGCGCACGTTCCATTGCGTGTTCCCAGTCCGTTTGCTCATCCTGCATCATCGCCCGATGCGGTTCGAGGTTTAGCGGCTTTTCGGGTTCTTCAAATTTCAAGCCGTTTTTCTTTGCCAATTCACGCAAAATAACCAGATCGTTTTTCTTATTTTTATATCCGGCTTTTTTGATGAGCTTCATTTTGAAACCCATATCAAATGCAATGAACGTCGTCGCCGATTGTTCGCGCTCGACCTGCGCGAGTAAGCCTTTGAAAACCGGCTCGCCGAGGTCTTGCCCATAACCGAGAAAAACTCGAACGATCGCCTGAGGAACCGCGTCCGCGCCGCTGAAGTAATCAATCAAACGAAAATGCGGATCGAAAAATGTAAATCTTGCCTCGGACGTTTCGTTGCTGACGAGTTCGACCGAGATTTTTTGAAATAACCGTTGCTGTTCCCACGAATCGTAAACGATCAAACCTTGCCCATCCTTTGCGCCCGGACGTGCGATTTCGATGATGGCGTGTGCATTGCTCGGTAAATTATTCATAATGATTCGTAGCTGCCGCGCTCGAGCGGACGGCGCGGAATGATCAACTCAGTTCCGATCGGAATTTGGCGCACGTCCGACAAATTATTTCGCTCGGCGATCACGCGCCAGAGCCGCCAATCTTCATAATATTTTTCGGCGATATTAGAAATCGTATCAGTCGCCGAAAAGACGTGAATACGGATTACCGCATCGTCGATCGGACGCGCATTACCGTATCTTTCGTATGGACTGATTGATCTCATTTACGTAACATTCACTCCCGTTGCTTCATTCAAGTCCGGCTGAATCTGCATTAAAGTAAAAGAAAAACGAACGCGCACCGGAAAGCCTTCCGAATTAAATAAAACTTCTTCAGACGTTAAATCTTGCAAAACGCAGCGTTCGTTACGATCTCCCCAGATCGCCAAAAGCGGCGGCGGCGTTCCGCGATTTTCAACTTCATCCATCAAGGCGCGAATCTTTTTTATCTCCGGTGTTAAACTTTCGTTCGTTTCGGTCGTATCGAGATAAATTTCCTGAAACTCCAGAACGCGCGGTTCGCGGTTCGCGTAAAACAAAGGCTTTATGCCGATCGTCGTTTCTTGCGGATTCCAGTTCGCTCGATCGGACGAGCGAATCTCATTCGGGAAAAACTGAAAAACATAGCTTTCCTGATTCGTTAAATTAATCAATGCAAATCCGGCTTGAGGCACTATGCTCTTGACCTCCCGTTATTAATTAGCCTAGCGACGATGCGATCAATGTCGCGGACGTGGTCATAAAGCATTGTGCGGAATTCCTGTTTAGCTTCATCTGAGCCGCCATTGATTGTTACTTGCGGAGAATAATTAATCACAGCACCATTTGATCCTGTCGATTTATATCCTCTGACAACACCTGCCGGAACGATTTCCTCTCCGGCGTGAACGATCGCCAGACCCGAACTTTTGATTTTTCCTCCGACTGCCATGCCTGGTGGATTGACGATGTTCGGCTGAGTTCCATTCGGGACAACCTGATAGTTTTGAATTTGCGGTGTCGGGGGCTGCCACGCACCTAAACGATCGCTCACATTATTCAAACTACCGATCAAATTATTTGCTGAATTTGCGATATTGTTCAGCGGAACTTGGGCACGGTTTGCCGAGTTCCCCAGATTGATCATTTCATTCTGCGTCGATCCGATCGGCTGCTGAAGATTCGACAAACTTTGTCCGAAAGTTTGAATCGTTTGATTTTGCTGATTCATCATTTCAGCATTTTGATTTTGAACAATTACTTGCTGAGATAACTGTTCGAAGCTTTGCGCTAAAGTCGTTGACTGCGTTCCGAGATTTTGAAGCGCGTCAGCATAGGCGATCGGAAATGCTTGTTGAAGCGCATCTTTAACATTTTTTTGGTCACCTTTATCTGGAATTCGAGTATCGAGTTGACGCAAAAACTCTGTCATCACGCGTGAATCTTCAAGCTGCGGAGCGGTTTGCTTGAAACCTTTAACTAAGCCATCTCGGTCGTAGCCTTTCCAAAAACCGGTGTCGAAGGGATTTTGTGAATTTGTTGCATACGCGATCGGTCGGAGAAATGTATCAAGTGACTCTCTCGATACAGTTGTCCCAAAAGGTTGTTTAGACCGTAATGATGGAATCGCGTGATTCAGCCCCATGTTCAGAGATGTAAACCAAGCTGTATTTGCGGTCGAGGTAATGTCAGTCTGGGGCATTGCAATGCCTTGAGTTTTTAGTTCGTTTGAAGTGTTTTTGAATGCGCCATAAGTATCTTGGGCAGAATTGAATGCATCGCTCTTGGCTTTTCCGGCATTGATAGCGTGTTCAATTTCCGATTGAATCCACGTTAGCAAATATTCGATTCCAATAATTGCTCCGATTTGGACTCCGACTTTAACAGTCGAACTTGCACCCAATCTCGACATTGCTCCGCGCAAACCAGTTGCCTTGGTTGTCGCTGCACCGAGCGCGGTCGTCGCTCCTCCGGCTGCCGTCGTCGTTTGGGTCAGATATGGAAGCAGTCCTTCAGATCGGGAAATTGCCGACGCGATACGAAATAATTTAACGCCGGTTGTCAGCGTTTTGAATGCAGAATAAGCAACCAGTCCGGTCGATGAATAAAGCGCGAGAGTGCCGAGAGTTTTCATCAGACCCGGATTTTCGGCAGAGAATTTTTGCAACGATGAGACCATCGAATTCGCCGTATCGAGAAAACCTTTTGCATCTTCCATCAACGGCGTAAAAGCCGTTGCTTTGAAGTTTTGCCAACTGCCCGATAAAGCTTCGGTCTTGGCATTGTAAGTGTCCATTTTTTGATCGATCAAAGTTTGAACATCAACCGCTTTTTGCATCTCGGTCGTAACATTTCTCCAACCGGAAACGCCCTGCTCGACCATCGCATTTGCAATTCGTGAACCTTGCTCGCCAAAAATTCCATTAAGTCTTCCGGCGCGTTCTTCGGGATTCAAGGCTTTCATTTTTTCAAGCTGCGCGAACATATTTTCCACGCCTTGAAAATTTCCTTTTGCATCGAAGAATTCGAGTTTGATTCCTTTATCTTTTGCTAACGCTTCGATCTTATCTTTATGGGCGACGTATTGAGTGATCATCGCATCGAGCGAAGTTCCGGCTTCCGATCCTTCGCGTCCGGCGTAACGTTTCGCAAAAGCAAATAATTTCGCCGTTTCCATTCCGCCTTCGATGCCGCGCAGATTCATCGTGCCTTTGGCAGTAGAGAAGAAATATTTCGAAGCTTCGATGAGATTGCCCGACTCTAAATTAAAACGGTCTTTAATCGCCGAAAACATCTGAACGGCTTTCATATATTCATCGCCTTTCAGATCGAACATTTTTCCGTAACTGCCGAAATCTTCCGCAAGTTGCGGTGCAGTTCCTTTGCGGATCGCTCCGGAGACGTTTGCAAAATAAGCTAAAGCTTTTCCGGCACCGTTTAATGTATCGGATGCATCGATGCCCGATTGGTTCATCGCGGTGAACATATCGACGTAATCCGCCGTCGATCCCTGTAGCCTATTTCCGAGGTCGGTTGCCAATGCCATGATGCGCTTGATCTGGTCTTCTTGTTGCGCCGCAGAGTATTGGCTGAACTTTTCGTTTTCTCGATACGCTTGTCTTAAATCTAAAAGTTTTTCTTCATAGTTTCCGGCTTCGTCAACACCTTTTTTGAGTAAAGTCAATCCGGCAAGACCGATGCCGCCGAGTGCCAGATCGCGGTTCAGATCGGCGCGAATCTTTTCAAACGATTCGTGAAATGCTTTTCCTTCCTTTCCCATTTCGCGCAAACGATTACCGAAGCGGTCGAGTCCACCCGACGCGCCGTCCTTCAGCGACAATAAAATGGCAAGTTGGTAAGTTTCAGAAGACATTTAATTTGTTTTATACAGTTCGTTTAATTCGGAAACGTAAGTATTAAACCGTTCGATCGGCAGACTCAGAATTTCCTTTTCCGTCATCGACGTTCTTATCATCAGCAGAAGTACCGTCCGCGCCATCGCGCTGCTCTGATACTCTTTTTCTGCCGTAACGAAAGGATTGGCGATAAAGCTCACCTGCCACGCGCAAAAGTGAAAAATCCTCGCCGTCGAGCTTTGATATTTGTTCGAGTGTCAAACTGCCTTTGACAGTCAATCCGGTTTCAAAATCGGAGATTTCGCAAATCTGTTTGCCGAGTTCGAACGCTGCTTTTGAAATGCCGTCGAGTTTTTGAGCATGAGCGTCGGCTTGATCCTGTCCGGTCAGCCGGTTGCCGAATTTGAAAACATTATAAGTAGTGCTTTCGATCGTCAGTCCGAACATTAATCGAACGGAATTGTCCGGCAATAATTCTCCGTTATCATTGGGACGGGTGTTTTGCAAAAATTGATTAATTGCAAAGCCGAGATCGTCTCGATCGATCGTATCGAGTTTGAGCAAAACAGGCAGCATCAAAGGCATTTTTAATTTGCCGAACCTCGTGATCATCATTCGGCGAATCAGGTCTTCATATAAAACCGGATTCTGTGCCTGCGGATCGCGTTCGATGAGCATTACATCTGCGACGGTCAAACGTTTGCCGATTTCAACTTCTTTGTGAATATTTCCGTCTTTGTCTGTGTATCCTTCAATTAGTTCAATGTTGTGTGTCGTCATATTTTTAGAGATAAAAAAAGTAAAATAACGACTTTTAATCAGACGTTATTTTACTTTTTATGAACGTCTTAATTAGTTGTATTCGGCGTAATCGGTCGGCTTGAACGAGATCGAAAAATACGCAGCGTCTTTCGAGTCGGCTTTTTTGCTTTCCGATTTGAAACTCGTCGGAACGCATTCGATAAACTCGTGAATGACCTCGCTCGTAAATCCGTTTTCGGCGAGCTGGATCACGCGGATGTTTAATTTCTGCGTCGTCAAACCGAGAGCATAGTTTTTGAAATGATTGAAAAATTCCGAGCCTTCATTATTCAAGGCATAGGCGTTTTTGATCGTCACTTCGTCAACTTCGTATTTGTTCCGACCGATAAAAGGATTCGGGCGATCTCCGACCATTAATTTAAATGGTTCGTGTTTGATTCCGCCGATCTCGACTTCCGAAGCCTGCACGACGCTCACGCCTTCGACTTCGACTAAAAAATTTGAATTACTGGTTCCAGTTCCCATAATTATTGATTACCTCCGTTCAATACATTTAAATCCTGCGAAAGCGGAACATTATCAATATTGATAATGATCATTTCCGCTGTCGGCGAAAGTTTCACGCCGATCTGAACATGAACGCGACCGGCTTCCAATTCCTCAGCCGGATTGTTCGTTTCGTCTGCCGTGACGACAAACGCTTCGTCTTCGGTTTTGCCGTAAAGCGCACCGCCTCTCCAAAGATTTCGAAGGAACGTCTGACCCGACGATCGCAAATCGCGGAAAAGGCGACCGCCTGCATCAACGACCGCAAAGACTGCCCACGAATAGCCGATCTTGGCTGAGTAATAAATCAAATTCAAAACGCGGCGTTCGTGGACAAATCGAATGCGCGTATCGCCTGCCGGAGCGGAAACTCGTGCACCGTAAAGCTTGATGCCTTCGTTTGCGATCGGAGTAATGACATTCGTATTTCGAGCGTTCAAATATTCGCGCACGTTGTCGTTGATCACCGAAGTTCCGTCCATATTTCGCTCGACATCGAGCGCGTTCGGAATTTTGATATTTGCCGGAGCTTTATGAGTTCCTTCCGTGCGATCGACTTTGGCGCACGCTCCGGCAGCAAAAATACTCGGCGGATAAAATCGTTTTTCACTTCCGCCGTGAACGTCTTTCATTTCAACCC
>DAITPE010000089.1:0-13330 GCA_036833775.1 Pyrinomonadaceae bacterium
GGACGCGGCAAGCGACCGCATTCAATTTGAAGAGATCGGCAAAACGACTTTGGACAGACCGTTTGTTTACGCGACGATCTCGTCTGCCGAAAACTTGAAAAATCTCGAAAAATACAAAGAAATAAACGCCAAACTCGCTGATCCGCGCTTGATAAAATCGAATCAGAAACTCGCCGACGAACTTATCAAACAAGGCAAAACTATCGTTTTGATAACCTGCGGCGTGCATTCAACCGAAGTCGGTTCGACGCTTTCTTCGATGCTCATTGCCGAAAAACTCGTCAAAGCCGAAGACGCGGAAACGAAGAAGATTTTGGAAAACACGATCGTTCTGCTCGTGCCGAGTTTGAATCCCGACGGCGTTGATATTGTCAAAAATTGGTATGACAAAACTTTGGGAACGCCGTATGAAGGCACTTCGCCGCCCGAGCTTTACCACAAATATGTCGGACACGATAACAACCGCGATTGGTATGCTTTTACGCAGGTCGAAACGCAGTTGACGGTCGATAAAATCCATAATGTCTGGCATCCGCAGATCGTTCACGACATTCATCAGCAAGGCGATCGCGGCGCAAGGCTTTTCCTGCCGCCGTATATGCAGCCCGTCGAACCAAACGTGCCGAAAGAGCTGGTCGAAGGCTACACCGAACTCGGAAATTTCATCGCCGAAGATTTGCGCGGCAAAGGTTTTCAAGGCATCACGACCGATTCGACCTACGACGCTTGGACACCCGCCCGCGCCTATTCGCACTATCACGGCGGCGTGCGGATTCTTTCAGAAACCGCGAGCGCAAAACTCGCTTCGCCGACCAACATCAAATTTGAAACTTTGCGCGGCGACCTCGGCTACGACGCAAAAAAAGAAACGCCAAACTTTCGCCCCGTCTGGAAAGGCGGCGATTGGCGCATCGGCGACATCACAAACTATATGACGACTGCCGCATTTTCTCTCATGAAACACGCGTCCGACAACCGCCAAAAATGGCTGACGAGATTCTATACAATCGGCAAAGAAGCCGTCCGACCGCGAAACAAAAGCGGTGAACTTTACGGATTTAGGATTAAAGTTGATGACAATTTGCCGATTTTGTTAGATATTCTCGAAAGATCAGGAGTTCAATACGGTTTTCCGAAAGGCGAAAAAGAAACCAAAGTTAAAAATCTAAGTTATTTCGATTCTGTCACGACTTATCCGTCTGAATCGATAATTATTCCGCTTGAACAACCTTACGGAGATTTTGCGAAAGCAGTTTTAGAAAAGCAAGTTTATCCGAATTTATTAGATGATAAAGGAAGTCCGATTCAGCCATACGACGTAACAGCGCATACGCTTTCGCTTTTGATGAATGTTAAAGTTGAAGAAATCAAAGCACCATTTAAACCTAATTGGGTAAAGAACCGGCGTATAAATATTACACTTTCTGATTGTATGTTCGGTTTAAATGACAAAAAAGCGATTTATAAATCCTATATTCCCTCAATGGATGAAGGTTGGACAAGATGGACATTGGAGAAACGGGGAATTTGTGAAGAGTTTGAAACTTTAACGGATAGTGAAATTAAGACAAATAATTTTAATCAAAAGAAACCCGGCGGAAATTCTTTTGCCAAACAAGGTAAAGAACCGAAATACAAAACAATCATCTTCCCTGACCAATCGCCGAATCAGATGTTGAACGGTTATGCAAAAGGAACGATGCCCGATGAATATACGGGCGGAATCGGGAAAGACGGCGTTGCTAATTTGCGGAAATTTGTCGAAGCGGGCGGAACTCTCGTTTTCTTAAACCGCGCTTCGGATTTTGCGATCCGTGAATTTAATCTGCCCGTCAAAGATGTCACCGAAGGTTTACCGCGCAAAGATTTCTACATTCCCGGCTCGATTCTGCGCATCGAACTCGACACGAATCATCCGATCGCCAAAAATATGCCGAAAGAATCGATCGCGTGGTTTGAAGATTCGCCCGCGTTTGAAATAAAAACCGATCCGCTCGCGCTGACCAATAATTTCAAGATCATCGCAACGTATCCGAAAGACCCGAAAAACATTTTATTGTCAGGTTGGGCTTTAGGCGCGGAAAAATTGGCAGGCAAAGCCGCACTCGTCGAATTCACGATCGGCAAAGGCAAAATAATCCTGTTCGGCTTCCGCCCGCAATATCGCGGACAATCACTCGCAACATTCCCGCTGTTGTTTAATGCGATAGCGAATTAGGAAGATTTAGCCACGAATGACACGAATAACACGAATGAAGACATAAAGACAATTTTAAATAAATGTTTGTTTATTTTTTGATTGTAATTTAAAGCTGAGTTGAATTATATTTTTCTTAATTCTTGAATTATTCGTGTTATTCGTGCCATTCGTGGCTAAAATTATGATTTTTTACAAAGACCTTTCATATAAAATCGTCGGTTTGGCAATGCAGGTTCACACGGAGTTGGGTTACGGATTTTTAGAGAAAGTTTACGAAAATTCTTTGATGATTCTGTTGAAAGAAAACGGAATCAAAGCAGAGCAGCAAGTTCCGATAAAAGTTCATTTTCACGGTCAAATCGTCGGCGAATATATTGCCGATATTTTAGTCGAAGATTCGATAATTCTTGAACTCAAAGCGCAAGACAAAATTTCCGACATTCATAAAGTTCAAACATTAAATTACTTAAAAGCAACAAATCTTAAACTTGCAATTTTACTCAATTTCGGAAATAAACGGCTTGAATCGGAACGCCTTGTTTTATAAAAATCATTTGTGTTATTCGTGTCATTCGTGGCTAACTTTCCTTTTCAATTGCCGCCGTGATAATTTAAAGGTTTGCTTTATCACGATGAAAGAAGACATACAGACTTGCCGATTTGAAAACGGTTTAACGATTCTCACAGATAAAATGCCCGATGTCCGCAGCGTTACGCTCGGATTTTTTTTCCGCAAAGGCGCACGGCACGAACCGCTTGAGCTAAACGGGATTTCGCATTTTATCGAACACGCCGTTTTTAAGGGAACACGGAAAAGAACTTCGCTCGAAATTGCTATCGAAACTGACCGTTTAGGCGGAAATCTCGATGCGTTTACGATGCACGAAGAAACCGGATTTGCGATCAAAGTCGTCGATAATCAGCTCGAAAAAGCCTTCGATCTTTTAGCCGATCTATTATCAAATCCGCGCTTCGACGAAAAAGAATTAAAGCGCGAGCAAAAGGTCATTATCGAAGAAATCAAGATGACCGAAGACGCGCCCGAAGATTTTTTGAGCGAGCTTTTCAACGAAAAACTTTTTTTAAATCATCCGCTCGGACTGTCGATTGCCGGAACGCCGAAAAACGTCCGAACTTTTAATCACGAAATCACGCAAAAATATCACGCGGAAACATTTTGTCCGTCAAATCTGATAATTTCAGCCGCAGGAAACGTCGATCACGAAAAGATTGTTGAACTTGCCGACAAGTTTTTCGGTCAAAAACCAAAAACCAAAAACCAAAAACCAAAAACTGAAGACCAAAAACCAATTCTCGCCGCACCGATCATTCTGAAAAAGAAGAAAAATCTCGAACAAGCGCATTTGATCATCGCCGCACCTTTTGTTGACGCGCAGAGCGAACGGCGTTATGCGGCAGACATTCTTGCAAACGCGCTCGGTGGCGGAACTTCTTCGCGTTTGTGGCAAAAAGTTCGTGAAGAAAAAGGCTTGGCTTACAGCGTCGGCGCAAGTGCGGCGATGTATCAAGATTGCGGCGTTTTCACGATCTACGCCGGAACTTCGCCGAAACAAACGGGAGAAGTTTTAGACATTTCGCTCAAAGAACTGCGCAAAGTCGTCCGCGAAGGAATCACAAAAGATGAAGTCGATCTGATAAAAGAACAAACCGCCGCCGCGATTCTGCTCGGTTTGGAAGATTCCGCGACACGCGCCGGAACGCTCGCGCGGCTCGAAATGGTTCATGGTCGCCAAATTTCGATTGAAGAAACTCTGGAAAAGATCGAAAAAGTAACGCCCGAAGAAATTCAAGAACTAGCGCAAGAATTTTTCCAAACCGAAAAAATCTCATTCGCCGCGCTTGGTAATTTGAACGGATTGAAAGTTGACCGCAACAGATTGGAAATATAATTTTATGCGAATTTTGCAGTTTCCTACTGAATTTTCTGTTGGAAAACTTCTCATTGGTGAAAAATATGACGGCACCGATTGGAACGAAGCGATCGAAGCACAAGGAACGATCGAAGTTCCCGAAAATAAATATGTCAGCTTTTGGCTCGGCGCAAGATTATCCGTAACGACCGATTTGTATTTTCTTAAACCGATTAAACCGAACGATTTCGACGAATTTCTGGCGGCAAGCAGTTGGTTTTCTGATAAAGACATCGAAAAAATTTTGTATTTGTCGGGTCTGGACAGTCTTCAAATTTGGGAAACTGAAATCACCGACGAAACATTAAAAAAACTGTCGAATTTTAAAAAGCTCAGAGTTCTCGGCATTGATTCGACACAAGTTACCGACGACGGACTTTGTTATTTGTCAGAAATAACTTCGCTTGAAAGGTTGAGTGTTTATTCTACCGAAATCAACGGTTCTTGTTTTCCGCAACTTACGAAACTGAACTTAAAACAACTTGATATTGGTTGGACAAATGTTGGCGACGATTCCATTCAATTTCTCAAACAAATGAAATCATTAAAGTATTTGAGAATTATAGATACTAAAATAACCGAAAGCGGTTTTCTCGAATTGGAAGAAAATTTGCCCGATTGCAGAATTTATTTTCACAAATCTAACAAATAAACGACTTTACTAAAACCGCAAATGCGATTTACAATTCTCGCGTGCAAAACCTAAATCTGAAAAAATTCTTTCTTTATTTGCTGATCGCTTCGGTTGCGTTGAGCGCGATTTTGGGAATCGGCGTGATTCTTTTCGGCGATTTCGGCGAATTTGAAATAAAAATTTTGCTGACGACGCTGACTGTTACGATCACGAGCATTTTGGGTTTGGCGTGCGGTGCGTGTTTGGAAGCAAAGCGCGGAAAGATTTTCCCTTATGCCGGCATTGTGTTGGCGGCAATTGCGGCGGCTTTGTTCATTTTTTTCACTTGGACGGATTTCAAAGGCGGCGAAAAAACGATTAAATTTGCGATGACAGTTTTGATCCTAGCAATTTCGTGTTCGCATATTTCTCTGCTTTCGATCGCCAATCTCGACAAAAAATTTCTCTGGTCACGCTATGCAGTTCATATTTCGGTTTGGACATTATCGGCATTTTTGCTTTATCTCGTATGGATCGAACAAAATTTCAACAGCGATTTTATTCCGCGCGCGCTCGGCGTTTTATCAATTATCATCGCGGCTTTGACGATCGTCACGCCGATTTTTCATAAACTCAGCCGTCAAACGTCGAAAACGGAAGACATTGACGCGGAGATCGAAAAACTAAAAGCGCGAATCGCCGAATTGGAAAAACAACGCGCAGAAATTTCACCAAATGAGAACTGAGATTTTCGGTAAAAACATTAAACTCAGACGGCTTGAACAAAGTTTCATACCGCAAATTTTTGAAGCCGCTTATGAATCTCGCGGCGGCGAATTTACGCGCTGGATGCCTTGGTGTCACGAAAATTACGAAATTTCGGAAACGCGTTCATTTACAATTTACTCCGAAGATTGCTGGGAAAGCGCGTCGGAATATAATTTTGCGATATTTGAAAACTCGAGCGGTGATTTTGCGGGAATGGTCAGTATTAATCAATTTAATTTTCAACATTCGCTCGTCAATCTCGGTTATTGGATTCGCATTTCCAAACAAAATCGCGGAATCGCCCGCGAAGCTGCACGGCTTTTGGCGAAAATCGTTTTTGAAGATTTGGAAATAAATCGCATCGAAATTCTCGCCGCAGTTGAAAATCTTCCGAGCCGCAAAACCGCCGAAAAAGCAGGCGCGAAGTTTGAAGGAATTTTAAGAAAAAGATTGATGATCGGCGAAAGAATTCATGATGCCGCTTTGTTTTCTTTCGTGCGCGAAGATTTTGAAAAGTAAAATTATGCCAAATTTAAACGAGCTTTTCGGCGACATCGATATTTATTTATTCGACCAAATCTTGAAAAACCGTTTTTCGGTCGAGATGAAAATTCTCGACGCCGGCTGCGGCGGTGGACGAAATCTGATTTATTTTCTGCGCGAAGGTTTTGAGGTTTTCGGCGTTGACCAAAACGCCGACGCGATCGAACACATTCGTTATCTCGCGCAAATGCTCGCGCCGAAAATACCGCCGGAAAATTTTCAAATCGCGACGGTCGAAAAAATGCCGTTTGAAGACGAAAGTTTCGATGCAATTATCAGCAGCGCGGTGCTTCATTTTGCCCGTGACGAAGCGCATTTTGATCGAATGCTCGACGAAATGCTGCGCGTTTTAAAGCCGAACGGAATGCTTTTTGCACGGCTCGCTTCGACAATTTCCATCGAAGACAAAGTAGAAAAACTCAGCGAACGCCGCTATTTATTGCCCGACGGAAGCGAGCGTTTTTTGGTTGACGAAGAAATGCTGAAAACCGCGACCGAACGGCTCGGCGCATATTTTATCGAACCGATCAAAACGACGAATGTGCAAAATCTGCGCTCGATGACGACTTGGGTAATTCGTAAAAATTATTAAGAGATTTTGCCCACGAAACACACGAAAATCACGAAAAAAGCAATAAATCCTTTTTTATTAAGTTTCACTTTTCGATTTCTTCCTTCAGTCTTTTATTTCGTTTCTTTACGTGTGTTTCGTGGGCAAGTATTTTTATTTTCTGTAGGCAATCGGGTCTTTTACACCTGCATTTTCAAATCCGCGCAGACGCAAAGCGCACGAATCGCACGTTCCGCAGGCTAAATCTTCGCTTCGATAACACGACCAAGAAAGATGAAGCGGCGCGTTTAATTCCAAGCCTTTTTTCACGATTTCAGCTTTTGAAAGTTCGATGATCGGCGTTTTTATTTTAATTTTTGTTTCGGGTTTCGTTCCCGTTTCAATGGTTTTTTCAAACGCCGCGTAAAATTCCGGTCGGCAATCTGGATAACCCGAAGAATCTTCCGCGACCGCACCGATATAAATTGCATTTGCGCCGAGAACTTCTGCCCAACTCGTCGCAATTGCTAACATATTCGCATTGCGAAACGGCACATAACTCGTCGGAATTTCTTTACTTTCCAAATCGGCTTCGGTCACTTCCAACGATTTATCGGTCAAAGACGAGCCGCCGATTTTTGCCAAATATTCGATCGAAATATCGAGCCGATTTTCCACTTCGTAAAAATCTGCGATATCGTTAAACGCTTTCCTTTCACGATCTTCCGTTCGCTGACCGTAAGAAATATGCAGAAACGCGACTTCGTCGTTTTCGTTTTTTGCGATCGCCGAAGTGACGCACGAATCCATTCCGCCTGAAACGAGAACGATGGCAATTTTTTTGTTAATCATTGAAATCAAAACAAACCTTTTCAGCGAATTTTTTACTGAATTTAAAGAAAACTCCGCCAATTATCGACGTTGGAATTGTATAAATTACAAATAACGGAAATGCGATTTGTAAACCGCCGCGCGTAAATAATCCGCCGACAAAAAATAATAATGCTATTGCAAACGAGATCGCGGCTAAAACCAGAAAAACAGCCCCAATTATCCGAAAAATCATCGTTGCGAGTTTTTGATAATGTGTCATAAATCAAACTCCGTGAACATCTTTTCCCCAAATATATTTGTGTAATTGTAAATTTAAACGAACTTTCAAGCCGCTTTTTGAAACTGTTTCGGCGATTTCCTGCAAATTTTCGATGCCGAAAACTGGTGAAATTAAGATTTCTTTCGTTTTGGTTTCCAGATCGTGTTTTTCGATAATTTCACGCGCAAAATCCCAATCGTTCAGATCGGCAATAACGAATTTCACTTCGTCTTTTTCCGCGCTTAATCTTTCCAAATTTGCCCAGTGATTTCTTTCCGATTCGTTTGAGCCGGGACATTTTACGTCTAAAATTATCTTTGCGCGTTCATCGACTTTTTCGGTCGAAACGTAGCCGCCGGTTTCGATCAAAACTTCGTAATTTTTGTCTAAAAGTTCAGTAATAAATGGAAAAACCGCTTTTTGCGCAAGCGGTTCGCCGCCGGTTACTTCGACCAAATTGCAGCCGAAATCTTCGAGTTTTTGAAAGATTTCTTCAAAGTTCAAACGCTCGCCGCCCGTGAAAGTGTATTCGCTGTCGCACCAAGTGCAGCGCATCGGGCAGCCCGTCAAACGGACAAACGCGCACGGTCGTCCGGCGTGTGAAGATTCGCCTTGGATCGAAAGAAAAATTTCCGTGATTCGCAGAGTTCTTTCCATTCAGCAAATTTTAACGAATGCCGAACGGATTTCAAAACCAAGAAAATTGCCCGCGAAATAAACGAAAAACACGAAAAATACTTTTTATTATTTTTTCGTGTCTTCCACGTTATCTGCGGGCAATTCTATTTTTCAAAAATTAAAATTGAACTTCGTCTTCGCCTTTTTCAGTTTTCTTCGTTTCACCGAAAACGGCGCGAAGCACCAGCATTTTTGCCAAAACGCGGATTTCGGGTTTGTCGAAACGATTTGTAATGGCTTTTGTGCGGGCGAAATCAGCTTTGGCGAGATTTTTCAAAACGCCGTCGGTTTGTCCTAAACCGCTCGTGATTTCGCGCACCATCGAACCGCCGAACGAGCCGACCTGAATTTCGTCGTCGTCGATTATTTCGCCTTGAACGTCCATAAATTCGGCAACTTTGACGAATGCGTTAATGGTGTCGCTGATTCTCGAAACCGTATCTTCCAGAATCGGAAAAGCTTTGCTTGCGTCAGATTGCGCGTAACCATTTATCAAAAGCCAAACTTCGATATATTCCTGATAATTTTTCGGCTGAAGATTTACCAAAGCTTCGGCTTCGCGCATTATTTGATTGGCAAGGTCTTTATCGCCCGCTTTGTAAACTTCCGCCGCTAAACCGCTCAAAGCAAACAATTTCGCTTGTCTGCCGGGAAGCGCGGAAATGATCGCGCGGGTTTTCGCAATGATCTTTTCACGTTCTTCTTTCGGCAAATCTTTGTTTTGCAGATTGGCGTAATTTTTCATCAGAGTTTCTTCCGGCGAGGTTTCTTCTGTCGGCGTTTCAGGATTTTTATCGGAAATTACGGGCGAAACAGCCACATTTGCCGCAGAACTTTTGACAGCAATTGAAGCCCTATTACTTGCATAAACACTTCGGTTCGCATTCGGAGTTTTATTCATTCTTGCACGAATCTGAACGGCGCGTGACGGCGCAAATTTTTCGATCTCGTCCAAATATTCCGTTGCGTAAATTTCTTCGCTTTTCAACAAATCCTGCGCCAAAGATTCGGCGAGATCACGCAGAGTTTGTTCGGTAAACATCGGCTTTTTGTTGTCTTTTTTGGCTTTCGTATAATTTTCCGCGCCCATTTGCAAAACCGAACCGAGCATATAAACTTCACCGTTCTCGGAATTTCTTTCTCTGACTTTTTTCGCAACTTCTTCGGCAAATTCCGCGCCTTTATCTGCGTCTTTCGCGTAAATTTTCCTGATCAGATCGAGATGCTGGTAATTAACGCCGTCCGCTAAACTTTTACGACCTAATTCGGCGGCTTTTTTCACATCTTTTTCAGCGATCTGCGATAAAAGACGTGTGATAAAATAGCTGTCGCCCGCAAAACGCTGACGCATATCGGCGTTGGTGACGGTGTTCAGGCTCGTTTCGTAAAAATCGAAGGCAAGCTGCGGATCGTGTTCGGCAATGCTCGAAATTATCTGCTGTCGAACGCTGACCGCTTTCTGCATTTTCCGCATTAATTTCGCTTTTTCGTTCGGTTCGCTTCCGCCGAAAATTCCGCCGCCACTGTATTCTTCCTTCACATCGCCCATCGCGTTCAACTGCGAATCGTATTGATAAAGCAATTGTTTGAAATCATTGATGACCGCTTGATACATTATTTGCGCTTCTTTTTCGTCGTTAAACCACATAATCGAAGCGACTTCCGCCGAAAAACTGATGCGGTTTTCGAGCGAACGCAGATTGTTTATGTCGCCCGCCGTTTCACGCAGAAATTCGACCGCTTGTTTGCGCGTTTCTTCGGATAATTCATCGGTTTTTTTGGTTTCGACGGTTTGCGGGAAAATTGAATGGACGAATAAAAGTAGAATAAAGGGTAGAAATAATTTTCGATACATTTTTTGTTTGACTCCTGATTCGGCAAAATCAATAGTAAATGCAGAACGCGAATTAGTAAATAAAATTGCGGAAAAAATATAAAAAAAATCCGCAAATCGTTGATTTCGGCGTTTTACTTTTTACTTTTTACTTTTGCGTAATTTACCATTTAGCTGTGATCGAATTTTCACCCGATACATTCGAAAAATTTTTGGAAGAAACGCAGAAAGGAAACGTCGTTCCCGTCGTGCGCAGCGTTTTGGCTGATCTGCACACGCCCGTCGGCGCGTTTTTGCGCGTGGCGAACAATGCCGAACAGTCTTTTTTGTTCGAATCGATCGAAGGCGGCGAAAAATTGGCGCGTTATTCATTTCTCGCGGCAAACCCTTGGATGACGGCGCGTTCGCGCAGTTCGCAAACCTTGATCGAACAAAACGGCGAAACGAAAACGCTTGCCGACACGAATCTGACTGAATATTTACGCGCTTATTTTGCCAAAAACAAACTCGCGCGGCGACCGAATCTTCCGCCTTTGTGCGGCGGCGCGATCGGTTTTTTCGCTTACGACGCGGCGCGTTGGTTTGAAAAAGCTTTGGGAAACGGCAAGGTTTCCGAAACCGACGAAGCCGTTTGGATGTTTTTCAAAAATATCTTGGTTTTCGACCGGCTTAAACAGCGCATCGAGATAGTTTCCGTCGTTTTCACGGACGAAGCGAACGGCGACGAAGCGAAATTGCGAATTTTGTATGACAAAGCCTGCGAAGAAGCCGAACGTCTTGAACAAGTTTTGCAGGAAACCGCGTTGCCCGTTTTGGATTCGATAAATCCCGAAAAACGCGAAAAATCGCATCAATTCGCGTCCAATTGGCTGAAAAACGATTTTCTCGAAGCCGTCGAAAAAATTAAAGATCACATTCTTGCGGGTGACGCTTATCAAGTCGTGCTTTCGCAGAAATTCAAACGCCAAACTTCCGCCGAAGCGATCAATATCTACCGCGCTTTGCGAACGACAAATCCTTCACCGTATATGTTTTACATCAAGCTCGGCGCGGAAACTTTGATCGGCGCATCGCCCGAAATGCTCGTGCGCTGTCACGGCAAAAAACTCGAATATCGTCCGATTGCCGGAACGCGAAAACGCGGCGCGACCGAAACCGAAGATTGGATTTTGGGCGAAGATTTGCGTTCGGATATGAAGGAAATTTCCGAACACGTAATGCTCGTTGACTTGGGCAGAAACGATCTCGGGAGAGTCTCCGAATTCGGTTCGGTCGAAGTTGACGAAATGATGAAGATCGAAAAATATTCGCACGTTCAGCATCTCGTCACGAGCCTGAGTTCGCGTTTGAAAGATGAAAACGATCGTTTCGATGCGCTCGGCGCGTGTTTTCCCGCGGGAACTGTTTCAGGTGCGCCGAAGGTTCGTGCGATGCAAATAATCGACGAATTAGAACCGACACCGCGCGGAGTTTACGCGGGCGCGATCGGTTATATCGATTACGCCGAAAATCTCGATACGTGCATTGCGATCCGCACGATCCGGCTCGTCGGCAAAGAAGCTTCGATCCAAGCGGGCGCAGGCGTTGTCGCCGATTCGGTTCCAGAAAAGGAATACGAAGAAACGATCAACAAAGCCCGCGCACTCGTCAAAGCGATCGAAATGGCGGAAGACTTTTAAGAAAAATTATCCACAGATGAACACAGATAGACACAGATTTTTAAAAAGAAAAACAAGGTTATTTTTATCCTGTCTTTATCCGTGTTCATCTGTGTCTATCTGTGGATAATTTTCTTTCCAAAGATATGCTTTTAGTTATAGATAATTACGATTCGTTTACATACAATCTCGTTCAATATTTGGGCGAATTGGGCGCGAAAATGTGTGTTTTTCGCAACGATGAGATCACGCTCTCGGAGATTGAAAATGATTTGAAGCCCGAAAAGATACTGATCTCGCCCGGACCGGGAACGCCTGACGATTCGGGTGTTTCGCTCGATATTTTGAAAAATCT
Organism: Pyrinomonadaceae bacterium; assembly: GCA_036833775.1. Lineage (GTDB taxonomy): Bacteria > Acidobacteriota > Blastocatellia > Pyrinomonadales > Pyrinomonadaceae > JAJQRF01. The sequence goes on from DAITPE010000089.1 coordinate 12,224, forward strand.
CGGTGCAAAAGTTCCGATTCTCGGCGTTTGTCTCGGTCATCAAGCGATCGGGCAGATTTTCGGCGGTAAAGTCGTTCGCGCACCTTCGCCGGTTCACGGAAAGCCGGTCGAAATCTGCCACGACGGGAAAACTATTTTCAAGGATTTAACTTATCGTTTCCGCGCCGCGCGTTATCATTCACTCGTTGTCGAACGCAAAACTTTGCCCGAATGTCTCGAAATTTCCGCGACTTCGCCCGACGGATTGATCATGGGATTGCGTCATAAAGAGTTTAAGATCGAAGGCGTTCAGTTTCATCCCGAATCGATTTTGACGACCGAAGGCAAAAAACTCTTGCAAAACTTCCTCGAACTCTGAGATTATTAAATATGTAAACAGTTTTCCTGCGGCTGTTTACATAAGCCGAAAACTCCGCCTGAAAAAAAGCCGCACTTTTCTAAATTTGCCGATTTATTTTTAAATTTTTCCTTTCTATTTTTTATGCTGACTTCAAAAACAGAATGGCTGCTTTCCGCGCCGATGTCCGCTACGAACAGTAAAGCGGACTCGCCGTTGTTTCCATTTCTGGTCAAATTAATGCGGCGCGAAGATTTTACGGCGGAAGACGCGGCAACTTTTTTTCGCGCAATGACGGATTTTAACGCAAATCCGGCGCAGATCGCCGGATGCCTTGTCGCACTCACGGCAAAAGGCGAATCTTTTCCCGAACTCGCGGGAATGGCGCGGGTCGTGCGCGAACAAGCCGTGAAGATAAAATCGCGTCACAAAAATTTTATAGACACTTGCGGAACGGGTTCGAGCGCGGCAAAAACTTTTAATGTTTCGACCGCCGTCGCATTTGTCGTTGCCGGTGCAGGGCTTGCCGTTGCCAAACATTCGAGCCGCGCCGTGATGAGTCAAACGGGAAGCGCGGACGTGCTCGGAAAGCTCGGCATCAAGGTTTCGAGCGAACCCGAAGTTGCCCAGACTTTGCTGAACGGAACCGGACTTTGTTTTATGTTCGCGCCGAAATTTCATCCGACTTTGCAGCGCATCGGCGACATTCGCCGCGCACTCGGCATTCGCAGTTGTTTGAATCTGCTCGGCGTGATGGCAAATCCGGCGCG
>DAITPE010000090.1:0-13301 GCA_036833775.1 Pyrinomonadaceae bacterium
CACTTTTCTTTCTTCTTTAAGAATACCTTTATTCGCCCGACGGAATTTTGTCGTTGCCATCATCGGCGACGGCTTCGGCGAAGCAAGATAGCCGACACTGCCGCCGACAAATCTGTTGTTTTTTTCGTCTTCTTCATCACCGAAAATTCCTTCGCGGCTCACGCCTTCGGGCAATTCGACGGGAACTTCGATTCTGCGCGGCTGTCCGCCGTCGGTCACGACTCTTTCTTCGACCGCGACAAACGACGTAAACTGCGTCATCAAACGATATTCGATGCCCAAACTCGTAATTTGTTCCTTAATTTCGGGCTTCGTGTTTTGATAATCCTGTTTCGTCAGATCGTCAATTCGCGTCCGCGCCCAGAGCGTCGCCAAAACGTCGTGATCGGGTTCGTTTTCGGGAAAATTCACGGGAATTTCACGGACAATTTCGCGTCCGAAAGATTTGCCTTTGAGTTTGATAACGCCGCTTCCCGCTTTCGTAAAACGTCCGTGAATGACGACGGGTTTGGCAGAAAAAAGATCGTTGATTTTCTGCGGATAAACGTCGGCAACTTGCAAATCGCCGAAATCGAGCGAAATATCCGTCAATAACGGATTGCGAACGCGTTCGTGAAAGCGTTTCGCGGCGGCTGAACCGTCATCGTTGAGCGCAACATATTCGACTTCGCCGCGCCCTTCTTCCGCCATTTTGTCAAGCAGAAAACGATTGACCGAGCTTCCGATTCCGAAACTGAAAATTCGTGCATTCGGATGTTTTTGAATTTCCGAAAGAATTTCCGATTCGTTGCCGACGTAGCCGTCCGTCATAAAGCAAACGACGCGAACATGCTGCTGCGAATCGCTCGGATCAAGCGCGGTGCGGATCGCTTTCATCATTTCCGTTCCGCCGCCGCCTTGCCGCGATTCCATAAATGCCCACGCTTTACGAAGATTTTCGGGCGTTGCGGAAACGGGTTTTTCAAACAAAACCGCCGTGTCGCCCGCAAAAGTTATCAGATTAAAAGTATCTTGCGGATTCAAACCTTGAAGCGCCATTTTCATCGATTCTTTTGCTTTGTCGAGCGGAAAACCTTCCATCGAACCGCTCGTATCGACGACAAAAACGATCTCTTTCGGCGTTACGTCCTGCGAATTAACTTTGTCGGGCGGCTGTAAAATCAGCGAAAAATATCCGCCTTTTTCGCCGCGATGAACCAAAACCGCGTCTTCGATCTTTTTGCCCGCCACGTCGTAACGCAACACGAAATCCTTGTTCGGTATCGTGTTTTCATCTTTCAATTTCACGCTGTAACTGTTTGCCGAAAGCATCGCCGATTCGACCTGATGCGATTTTGAAACAACCGATTCGACGGGAACGCCCGCGTCCAATTTCACTTCCAGAGAAATGTCGTGTCCGGCGCGTTCTTTCGCAACCGGCGGCGAGATTTTGTTTGCTTCGGTCGCATTTACCGAATTCGGAATATAACGCGGACCGACGACCATCGGGAAAACGAATTCGTAAGTTCCGGCTTCGTATTTCAGCGTTTCGACGTAGGAAATCTCGATAATTACCTTTTCTCCGGGCAAAATATTTGCGACCGACTGCGTAAAAATATTCGGACGCTCTTGATCGAGTAAACTTGCGATCTGCCCGTTCGATTTCGCCGTTTCGTAAACTTCCCTTGCTTCTTCGCGCTTCAAAACCTTGCCGCGCACGACACGTTCGCCGATCTTCATCGTCATATCGTCAACCGCCGCGTTGTTCGGCAAAGGGAAAACGTAAACGGCTTCGATCTTGTCCGTAAAATTATTTTCAAATTCCTGCGTCACTTTCACACGCGAAAGAAAACCCGAAATTTCGGCTTTCACGTCCGTATGCTTGAGCGGACACGCACCCAAAGGTTTGCCGTCTTTTCCGACAGCGGAAAGTTCGCCCTGCGTTATTTTTTGCGCTTGAATTGAAAAAACGAATAGAAAACTAAAGAAAATCAAGAAACCGGCTTTTCGCATAAATTTACCTCAAAATGTTATAGATTTTTCGTCATTGACACTTTGGGAACGAAAGGCTTTTCTGAAACTTGCAGGGATTTTATAAATATTTTTAACGCAAAGGCGCAAAGATGCAGAGACGCAAAGATTTTAAAGGGAGATCGAAACAATAAGATTTGTATTTTTATTAATAAACTTTGCGCCTTTGCCACTTTGCGTCTTTGCGTTAAAAAATTCTCTTATAACATCTTCACGAGGAAAGACATTTCGGCGAGAACGTGAGCCATTGCAAAGGCGAAATAGATGTCGCGCGTCGTTTCGTAATCGAATGAAAACGCACACCAGAAGATAAGAATGAGCGATAAACTTGTGAGTAAAGCGATCGCAACGAGCTTCGGAAATCCGTCTTTGTTGGCGAAAAGCGGAATTTCTTTCAGCTTCCAAGGAATTGCGCGTTTATCAACCAGCGGAATCAGCAAAATCCAAACCGTGTAGTGAATCGTTTCGAGAAAAACGTGCGTTGCGACGAGAAAATGCGTCGAAAGATTTCGCAAAATTCCGCTTCCGGCGTGTTGTGTGATGCGCGAAAAAAGCGAATTTTCTTCCGCCAGATTCGGCGCGTTTGCAAAGGCGAAATATAAAATTAAAACGAAAAACGGAATCGTCAAAAGGCAGAAATGATAGGCTTTGAGCCATTCTTTTTTCGTGCGGTGAATCTGTCTTTCCAGAAACCACATCGCGACGAACGGATGCAGATAAACCATCGAAAGCGACCAATACGACGGGAAAAGCCACGCCAAACCTGCGAGCAGAAACGCGAAAGCAAATGCGATCGTCCAATCGGTGTTTGCTTTTTGCCGCCCGCGAATGTAGAAAAGCGTTCCGACCCACAAAATGAACGCCGTGTTCCAGCTCGAAACGAAAAACTGCCAAGCGTCGGCGTTCCAAAGCCACGTTCCGCTGCCGAAATAGATCGTTAGATAAAACGCTGTCAGAATCAAAACGCCGCCGATCCCGACCGTGTAAAAAAGACGCGATTTTCCCCAGCGAACGGGCATTCGCGCCGCAAAATAACGGAATTCGAAAAAATTATGAACTCCGGCAAAAAGAAATATCGTCACGATCGAAGCCGTGATCGGTGCACTTCCGATCAAAACTGCAATCAAAACGCAAAACGCCAGAAATCCGAGCGCGAAAACGTGCGCCGACTTAAATTTCGTATTCGGAATTTCGAATTGTTTGGCGTTCTGCATTTTTGTTTTTTAGGTAAAGTTTTCCGTAAAGAAGCCGACCAAGAGTTTGTTCAATTCACCGTCTTCCACGTCGGTTTGAATCTTTTTGAGAACATCTTCGCCCCAAGCGTCGATCCGCTGTTTGATAAATTGATCCATATCTTCGGTAAAAACCGACTTGAACTTTACGGCTGCCGGCGTTTTCATAAATTTATTGATTTGCACCGTGTCTTTTGCGTTCAGAATCGAATTCGTATCCGGCGTTCTTTTTTCAAAATCAGCCGTCGCAATTTCTTTAATGACCAAAGAAAAAGTTTTGCCTGCCGGACTTTTAAGAAAAGTATTGATCTGTTTTATTTCGGCGAGCGTCAATTGTTTTTCATAATTGTCCGCCAGACCTTCTTTGAGCCATTTCGTAATGTCCAAACCGTCCGTGACGAGCAGTTTGACTCTTTCGCCGAGCTGATCGGCAACGGCGGGAACTTTTTCTTTTATCGACGCTTTTTTTTCGGCGGTAAAATTAGCATTTTCGTCGATCTTCGAATTGAGCATATTGGACATTTCAGTTTTGAAATCATTGATGCTCTTCTTTTTTACTTCTTCCAGATTATTCTCGAAAAAATTGATCGGGAAAGACGAAAATGTCGATTCGACCAGATTTTTAACGAGTTGTTTTTTCGTGTTCGGCGCAGTTTTTTGACCGAATGAAACCTGTGCCGAAATTGTCAGCACGAGCGCAAATAGAAATGCGTTGAAAATGTTTTTCTTCATTGTTTTATTCTTCGTTTTTCTTAACTTCTTCCTTGTCCGTCACGATCAGTTCGACGGCGTTTACATCGTCAACGATCTCGATCTTGACCACGCCGAAGGCTTCGTTCCAACCGCCGAAAACTTTTTTGTCGAATAATTTTCCCGTAATGCTGCGGATTTCGAGCGGCGGTCCGAAGTTTGCGAAAGTAAAATTCGCGGCGGCGGCAAAAGCCAGAATGACCGCGCTCGAAACGATGACTTTGTTTGCCTTTTCGCTTGTTTTTCCCGAGCGAAAGAAAACCACACCGCCGAAAACCATCGCCAAACTCAGAAACAAACCGCCGACGATCGTCTGCGTCCGCAGATTGTTTCCGCCTTCCGCCGAAGCGAGATTCGAATCGGCATCGTCGGCTTCGTCAATCGAAGCGCGGAGTGCTTTCAGCGTTTTTTTGGAAAGACGCAAAACGGTTTCGTCCGCGTTTTTATCGAGCTTGATCCGCATCGCACCTTGAAACGATTTCGGTTTCGGCGTTGCCGCGCTTTTCGGCGTTTTTTTCGGTGTCGGCGGCAGTGCTTCGTCGGCAAATGCAGCATTTACGAACGCGAAGACGAGCAAAAACAAACAGAAAAACCTTTTCATTTTATTCGTCTCCTTTTTTCGACGGTTTCGGCGCGTCGGGCGGAATCAAAAGGCGGATGTCCGAGCCGTATGAATTATCGACGACTTTAAATTTCACCATTCCGCGCGACATCGCGTAGCCTTGCATTTCCTTCGAGAAAAGATTTTTGTTGAGCGGCACATTGCGCGGCGGCGCGATGTTTGCCGAAACGACCGAACCTGCAAAGCCCAAAATTGCGACCGCAAAAATGCCGATCGCCGCTTTCGGCATATTGCCTTTGCCGCGTGCGAGCAAAACGCCGCCGAAAACGAACGCCAAACTCAAAAACAAACCGCCGACGATCGTTTGCGTCGAACCGATGCCGAGCTTTGCGCTTTCTGCCGCAGGCATTTGTCCGATCAAATTTTTGCTGATAACCAGCGTCGGTTCGGTCACTTCGTTTGAAATCTGGATGATCATTTGCGCTTCTTTTTCGCCCATCTGCGGTGTCGCGGCAGGTGTCGGCGTTCGTTTCGGCTCATCGGGAAGCCGAATATCCGCAAAAGCCGCAACCGCAAACAAAGCCGTCAAAATCATTAAACCGATAATCTTTTTCATATTTTTTTCTCCATTCAAAGGGTTAGAATTTTGGGAATTATAACAGTAATCGCAAGATTTGGAACGGAAAAGGTTAATTATTTTGCAAAAAAATTAATTGGAGCGCAGGCATCTCTGCCTGCCTTGAGCGTTCGAGCGAAGCAAGAACGCTCACGCATTTTTAGTTACTTTGAAGTTTGAGCGGCTAATCGTTACGCAGTTTTTCGCAAAGCCTCAAACGGCGTTGCAGGCTTCAGATGCCTGCGCTCCGACTTTTGCGCCAGTTTTTCGTCTCTGATTTCGCCGAAAACATCTAAAAACGCGGCGAAACTATGCTTAGTTTCGCCGATAACACGCTTAGTATCGGCGATAACGTGTATAGTTTTGCCGATACTAAGCATAGTTTCGCCGATAATGTCCTTAGTTTCGCCGATAATGTCCTTAGTTTCGCCGATAATGTCCTTAGTTTTGCCGAAACTATGCATGGTTTTTCCGATAACGTGCTTAGTTTTGCCGATACCAAGCTTAGTTTCGGCGAGTTTTTGCTTGGGAAATCGCCGAAAAAGGCTTTGAAAGTTCGGCATTTACAAAAGTGCGGAGATTTGAGTTACAATTTTTACAACAATTTGAGGAAAACTATGCGAAAACAACTGAAAGATTTTATCGAACAGATCGGCAAAGATGCGGTGGCGATTATTCCTGCATCGCACGAAGTAACGAAAAGCTACGACACCGAATTTAAATTTCATCAAGACCCCGATTTTTATTATTTGACCGGATTTCCCGAACCCGACGCGATTGCCGTCATCGCGCCTGCAAACAAAAAAAATCCGTTCACATTGTTTGTCCGTCCGCGCGATCCGCTGATGGAAACTTGGTACGGACGGCGCGAAGGCGTGGAAGGCGCGAAGAAAAATTACGGCGCGGACAAAGCTTTGCCGATCGAAAAATTTGAATCGGAACTCGGCAAAATGCTCGACGGCAACGAAAAACTTTATTACCGTTTCGGCGTTGACAATAAATTGGATCAGACGATAATTCAATATCTTTCGGGGCAAAGATTTCGCCGTTTGAAAACCGCGTATCCGCCGCACACGATCATCGATCCGACGCTGATTTTAGGCGAAATGCGTCTGCACAAAACTACGGAAGAAGCCGAATTGATGCAAAAAGCGGGCGACATCGCCGCCGAAGCGCATATTTTGGCGATGCAAAACTGCAAACCCGGAATGAACGAATCGCAGATCGAAGCCATCATCGAACATCATTTCAGAATGTCGGGCGCATCGGGTGCGGCTTATAACTCGATCATCGGCGGCGGCGATAATGCAACGATTTTGCATTACGTCGAAAACAATATGCCGCTCAAAGACGGCGATCTTTTATTGGTTGATGCGGGCTGTAATTATAAAGGTTACGCTTCCGACATCACGCGCACGTTTCCCGTCAACGGCAAATTTACGAAAGCCCAGCGCGAAGTTTACGATGTCGTTTTAGACGTTCAGCTTCAATGCATCGAATTTACGAAAAAAGGCAACACCGTCAAACAACGCCAAGATTTTTCCATCGAACTCCTCACCGAAGGAATGAAAAAGCTTGGACTGCTGAAAGGCAAGACGAAAGATTTGATCAAAAAGAAAGAGTTTATGAAATATTATATGCACGGTGTCGGGCATTATTTGGGCTTGGACGTTCACGACGCGGGCAGATATTTCACCGATCAGCAATCGAAAAATTCGCGCCCGTTCGCGCCCGGAATGGTCTTGACCGTCGAACCCGGACTTTACATTCCGCCCGACGATAAAGACGCTCCGGCAAAATATCGCGGTATCGGAATCCGCATCGAGGACGACGTTCTCGTGACCGAAGACGGAAACTTAAATCTGACCGCAAAAGTAACGAAAGACGCGGACGAGATCGAAGCGATCATGGTTGGCGCGGCAAGTTAAACGAAAAGTTTTTGTTAAGTTTTAACTTCTAAACAGTTTCGATTCTCTTATTTCTTCGAGTTTTTCGTATAAAGGATCGGCAAATTTACCGGCGGAGTTGATCGCAATTTCGCCGGCTTCTTTACGTTTCGATTCGCTGTCGGGCGCGAAAGGAAGCCCCGTGTTTTTTGCATTGAATTGCGCGGCAAAACGCATTTTTTCGAGTTCTTCATCATTGAAGTCGAGTTTGAAATGATCGAGAATTTCGGCAAAAAACACTTCAAGAAGCTGTGTGTAATTGATAAATTTTCCGCGTTTATCGTCGGCGAAATTCAACGCGCTTTCGCTCATTTTGGCTAATATTCGCGCGCAAAATTCTTCGGGCGGCATCTGTAAACTTTCTTCAAAACTTATTCCTGCCGACAACTGCTGAATTTGTCCGGGAATCATCTGCATTCCGGGTTGGCGTTTGTGCGAAACGATCACTTCGACCGGATTTCGATACATAAAAATCCACGGCACGTCGGGAAAAGCGCGTTTTATCAAGCCGAGATCGAGCGTGTTCCAACTATCGAATTTGATGAAGAAATGTTTTTCGTGCTCGCGCGGTTGGGCAAAGGCGTTGACGAGCCATTTCAGCCATTCGATCTTCGTTTCGTCGGGAATTTGCAAGCGCAGAATCGCGTCGATCGGCGGCGGTTCGGAAAGAACGATGTTTTGTTCCAAAGCCGCGAGCATCTGCGAAACGAGCGTCGAACCACAGCGCGAAAGATGAAAGATAAATCCAGTCGGCGCGATGCCTTTTTGCGTTTCGTAGATTTCGCCCAAGAATTCGAGCGGCGTTTGATGACGAAAGAGTTGATTAAAAGGTTTTGTGAGCCGATGTTGGATCGTGGAATCGAAAAAAGAATCGGTAAAACGCTCGTTTCCGAGCCAACACCAATCGACGAACGGAAGATTTTCGCGCCAATAAATACGAATCGGAATCCAATTTTGAAAAAGTTTCAAATCGTTTTCTAAAACCATCTTTCAAGCCATGCCCGCCGAAATTCGTTCATTTTTTCTTCAACATCTTCCGCGCCGAAATCAAAGCCTTTTTCTTTGCCTTTTTCAACAACTGCGGCGATGAAATCATTGCGAAATTCGATGTCGCGCAGCGATTCCTGCAAAGATAAATCCTGCAAAACTGTTTTGTGAAATTGTTCAAAATCTGCGTTCGGCATTAAGTTTTAAGTCAGAAAAGTTGCCCGCGAATAAACGCGAATTTTCACAAAAAATCAATTTTTTAACCGCAGATAAACGCGGATATTATTAATTTGAATCTGTGTTTATCTGCGTCCATCTGCGGTTAAATTTCTTCATAATTAACCGATCAAACCGCGTCCAATCTGCGTCAGTTGCGACTGCATTTCGGGTTCGGAATGATCGAAAACCGCGTCGAGTTCTTTTTCGATGTTGCCGTGTCCTTTCGGGATCGTTTTGATAAGCGGCTCGAAATTTTCAAAATCGTAAAGCTTCGTATCGAGCAGATGCGAACCCGTCACGTTTGAAAGCGCGGTCATAATCGACGAACGGATGAAGGGAATTTCCTTTTCGAGATCGTTGATCAAGTTTTTCACGCGTGCGCGTTTCAGATTCGGCTGTGAACCGCAAAGATTACACGGAATGATGGGAAATTTGCGTTCCGCCGCGTATTCGGCAATGTCTTTTTCGTTGCAATACGCAAGCGGACGAATGACCGTGTTCGTTCCCGCGTCCGATTTCAAAACAGGCGGCATTGCTTTCAGTTGCCCGACGAAGAAAAGATTCAGCAAAAACGTCGCCATAATATCTTCGGCGTGATGTCCGAGCGCGACTTTCGTGCAACCTTCTTCGATCGCCGTCGAATACAAAATGCCGCGCCGCAGACGCGAACAGAGCGAGCAGAAAGTTTTGCCTTCGGGAATGTGCATTTTCACGACCGAATAAGTATCTTCTTCGACGATGCGATACGGAACGCCGATGCTTTCGAGATATTCTGGCAAAACGTGTTCGGGAAAATCGGGCTGTTTCTGGTCGAGATTGACGGCGAGAATCTCAAAATTGATCGGCGCACGTTTGCGCACGTCGAGCAAAAGATCGAGCATCGTATAGCTGTCCTTTCCGCCCGAAAGACAGACCATAATTTTGTCGCCTTCTTCGATCATCGAAAAATCGGCGATCGCTTTACCGACCTTTTTGAGCAATTTAGTTTTGGTTTTCGTTTCTACAAACAACTTCTTATAAAACCTCCGAAACTTGAAATTTTGACACGTCAGGCGAAATTTAACAACTTCGATTTGAATCAAGCGTTGTAAACTGAATGCAAATCTTCAAATTTCTCTTTGCGAACTTTGCGCCTCTGCGTGAATAAAAAATTTGAATCTACGAACAATAACTCAGATTTCACGCAGAGACGCAGAGGTCGCAGAGGTTATTTTTCGGTCTTGATTCACATCTTTAATTTCAAAGTGGCGCGAAAATAAATTCTAATTTATGATAATCACACTGGAATAACTTATCTTTTAACAATTTCAATAAAGAAAAGTGTAATCAGCAAGCAGATACAAGTTTACGCTTGGGCAGAATTCCCCCAAAATCTAAAAAAATAAAAAGAGTTAAGCGGAGGTATGTAAATATATCTATGATTAGAATGGGCAGAAGTTCCAGAACGGAACCGGCAAGCGAAAATTCCCAAAGTTTTCAAGAACAATCAACTAATTCGGGTTCGGCTTATCCGTTCACGAGCGAAAATATTCCTTCTTCGACGAAAGCGATTTCCGAAAGCGAATCGATGGCGCGCGACATCAAAGAAGGTCGTTTAAGCGGTTATGTCGGCAACGGCACAACTTTGACGGGCGAAACATCGTTTCAAGCGATGCTTCGCATTGACGGGCATCTGACGGGACGCGTCACGTCCGAAACGGGAACGCTCGTGATCGGCGCAAGCGGACAGGTTGACGCAAACATCGCGGTTGCGGCGGCAGTCATCAATGGAACGGTCAACGGCGACATCATTGCTTCGGAAAAACTCCAACTCGGACGCACGGCGCGCGTTATCGGAAACGTCCAAACACCGCGTCTGATCTTGGAAGACGGCGCAATTTTGGAAGGAAATTGCAGTATGCTTCGCGCCAAAGAATCGCTCGACAAACGCGTCAGCGAAGCCAAAGCGCAAAGCTACAACCAAGCTTCATACGAAACTTCGGAACTGACCGAGATCAAGGAAGAAGCCGAAGCCGTAGCCGGATAAACCGGATAAAAATAAAAGCAAAAAAGCCGTAAGATGCCGAGTCTTACGGCTTTTTTGTTGCAAACGCAAGACATAGCGGATTTCAGGATATTGCTTTTTTTGAAAAAATCACTACAATCATTCTCAATCAAACAATTTCAGGGTCCTAAAATCAGTCGAAGAAAAATAGGAGAATAAAAACAATATGTGGAAGGACTTTAAAGCGTTCCTTGCAAAAGGAAACATTCTTGATTTGGCGATTGCCGTCATTATCGGCGCGGCATTTTCGGGTGTCGTGAAAACGTTTACGGACGGAATCGTGATGCCTTTCGTCAGCTTGCTGACAGGCGGAATCGATTTCAAAAACAAGGTTTGGAATCTGGGTAAAATGCCTGTCGCCACGCCCGAACAGATCGAAGCGGCGATCAAAGCGAAAGAACCGCTCGTGATGTATGGTCAATTTATCAACGACATCATCAATTTCGTGATCGTCGGTTTTATAATGTTTCTGCTTGCAAAGTATGCGATCACTCTTTTCAAATCTTTGGAAGCCGAAAAAGTTGATGCGGGACCGAGCAACGAAGAATTTTTGCTGGCTGAAATCCGCGATATTCTGAAAGAAAACAACAAAAAATAAAACTGATTTGCCTGCGAAATAAACGAAAAGAACGAAAAAAGATTTTCTTTAATTTTCAAGTTCTTTCGCGTGTTTCGCGGGCAAATTCTCTTTAAAATCCGTAAACTTTTTCGGACGTGACCAAAAAATCGAGTTTGATGTCGAATTCATTCACGTCCGAAATTTCTTCAATGGGCGCGGCGTAATCCAAACCGATCTTCAAACAATCTTCGCGGCAATCTTTCAAAAACCGATCGTAAAAACCTTTCCCGTAACCGACACGAAAACCACGTTCGTCGGCGCATAAAAGCGGAACGAAAACCGCATCGATCTTTTCGGCTTCGACAAAAATATTGTGAACGGGTTCGCGAATATTCCAATCGTTTTCACGCAATTCGGTTTCCGCATCATAAACGACGCTTTCCATTTCAACATTTTCAAAATCGACGCGCGGCACAACCGTCTGAATGTTTGGAAATCTTTGCCAAACGTCGTGAAAAAGCAAATGCGTGTCGATCTCTTTAAATCTTTCGATCGGCAGAAAACAATGGACAAAATTCATTTTCGTAAAGTCGAAATAATCGAAAATATGGTCGAAAATTGCACGGCTTTTTTCGTTGCGTTCGCTTGGCGAGATTTCTTTGCGTTTGGCGATGAAAATTTTTCTGAGTTCGGATTTATTCATTTTATGTAAAACTTTGCGTTTCAAACTGCGTATTAAGCTATAATATTTACTGCAATAATCATAAAACAAACTCGAAAAAATAAATATGAGAACAAAATTTCTACGCATCAATCTGCTTTTACTTCTGCTCGTTTTTCCGCTTTTCGTTTACACGCAAAGTTTGGAAGAAAAACTTTCGGACATCGATCAATACGCGCAGAAGGTTTTGAAAGATTGGAATCAACCCGGTTTTGCGATCGGCATCGTGAAAGACGGAAAAGTTGTTTTTACAAAAGGCTACGGCGTGCGCGAGATCGGCAAGCCCGAAAAGGTTGACGAAAATACGCTTTTTGCGATCGCTTCGAACACGAAAGCATTTACGACGGCGAGTTTGTCGATTCTGGTCGATGAAGGAAAACTGAAATGGGACGATAAAGTTATTAAATATCTGCCCGAATTTCAGCTTGCCGATGCCTATGTCACGCGCGAAATGACCGTCCGCGATCTCGTTACGCACCGCAGCGGTTTCGACACTTTCAGCGGCGATCTGCTTTGGTATGAAACGACTTATACAAACGACGAAATCATTCGCCGTCTTCGTTTTCTGAAACCCGTTTCGAGTTTTCGTTCGCGTTACGGCTATCAAAATCTGATGTTCATCACCGCCGGAAAGGTCATCGAAAAGATTTCGGGCAAAGCTTGGCAGGATTTTGTCAAAGAAAGAATTTTACAGCCGCTCGGAATGACGCGCACGACAACGAGCATCAAGGATTTGAACGATAATTATGCAACGCCGCACAACGAATCGGGCGGCAAAGGAATGCGTCCGCTTCATCAGGGAAATGTTGACGGCGGCGCGGGCGCGGTTCGTTTGAATTCATCGGTCGCGGATTTAACAAAATGGATTCGTTTACAACTCGGAAAAGGCACGATTGACGGCAAAAAGATTTTCAGCGAAGACCGTTCATGGGAAATGTGGCAGCAATATACGCCGATTCAAATTTCGCAAGCAGGCGCGAAAAACATTCCTTCGCGTCATCTGAACGGTGCAGGAATGGGCTGGTTTATCAACGATTATCAAGGCAGAAAAATCATTTCGCACAGCGGCGGTTTGGACGGATTTCTTTCATACACGGTTTTGATTCCCGAAGAAAATGCGGGTTTTGTCGTGCTGACAAACGGCGAAACGAGCGCATTTTCGATCATGATGTATAAAATGCTCGATGTTTTCACGAACGCACCGAAACGCGATTGGAACGCCGAATATCTCGACCGCGACAAACGCGGAAAAATTGCCGACGATGAAGAAACGGCGAAAGTCGACGCGGCGCGTGTGAAAGATACAAAGCCGACTCTTGCGCTGTCAAATTACGCCGGAACTTACACGAGCGATCTTTACGGCGACGTGAAGATCGAAGAAGAAAACGGCAAATTAGTGATGAAAATGATTCCGTCGCCGAATCTGGTCGCCGATCTCGAACATTGGCATTACGACACTTTTCAAATAAAATGGCGACCGAGTGTGGCGTATAATTTTCCGCGCGGCTTCGTCACTTTTACAATTGATAAAGACGGCAAAACCGATCAATTGAAGATCGATCAGCCGAACAACGATTTTTGGTTCTACGAACTCGAACTGAAACGGACGAAATAGGATTTGCCCACGAAATACACGAAAGAAACGAAAAAAGACA
>DAITPE010000091.1:0-13150 GCA_036833775.1 Pyrinomonadaceae bacterium
CGAAGCAAACTTGTCGGTATAACTAAAACAGTCTTATATTTTGTACTAAAAAGGGAAAGGCGATTGCTGCCGAAAAAAATTGAAATGAAAGGTTTAGTTAAAATTAAATTTATTTCGCTAATGTTTTTTTTGGTTATTACAGCTATTTTTGCAAATGCCCAAGAAAACGCTAAAGCTAATGAGCAGAAAGATTATGGTAAATTGAGGGAGAGATTTAATATATTTCTTGATTTTCAAAAACAGAAAAACTACGAACAACTTTATGAGATGTTAGCCCAAGAACAAAGAAAAGCGTCAACCAAAGAAAATTTTATAGAGATTTACCAAAATTCCGATAAAACAAATGATGACCAACTAAATGCCTTCATAATAAAAAAGATTGGTGTTCTTGGATTAAGCAATTTTGGGATTGTTGAGGGATGCGGTCAATATATCGAAAACAAAAAGAAAAAATCTTATGATTCAAAAGTTGAAGTTGTTTTTGAAAATGGTGATTGGTATTTTCGCTCTTTAATTGGAGTTAATACCAGTTTTAATTCAAAAGCAAAAAAATGTTCGTTTGCAAATTAAAATAAAAATATCTGAGCAAATCCGCCAAATTTGCTAAATCCGCGTTCTTTTTCTTTAACATTTCACTGCGGGCAGATCATATCAGCCGCTTCGAGAAGTGCTTGCGCGGTTTGGCTGTGCGGTGAATCTGGATTTTCGCTGATGATTTCGCGGAGTTCCATTTCGGCTTCTTCGCGGCGTTTTCCGAACAGCAAAGCTTCGGCGTAATGTACGCGCGCGTAAAGACTTGCGGGATTTGTTTGAATGGCTTTTCCGCAGATTTCCTGCGCCGAATCGAAATCGCCGCGCTGTAAAAAAACCGTTCCGAGACCAACTTGCGGAACGTCGGATTCGGGCAGAAATTCGATCATTCCGCGAAAAACTTTTTCGGCTTCGTCAAAACGCGCGGCTTCACGCAAAATAAAGCCTGTTTCGAGAATTACGCGAAGTTCTTCGTTGCTGATCGGAATTTCTTTTAATGTCATCTGCTTTAAAATAATTTTTCGACAGAAGCGTTACAAAATGGTCATTTGTAGTAGTGTTAATTGATTGAAAAAACGCTTCTGTCGAAAATGTTGTCAAAATCGTATTTTTACTACGATTTAATATTGTTGACCGCCGTCATTTCGCTGTCATGACGTGATTTCATCAAATTTGAAACGGTCGAAAATTCTTGCGACTGCATACTTGCGCGATGCTGGACGCTGATCAATTGAAACGATTGCTGCTGTTGCTGATTCAGCATAATTTGCTGTTGTTTCTGTTGCAAAGCGTTAGCCATTTGATTGTATTGGTTCATCTCGTCCATCTGACGCTTTTGCTCCATCAAACCGACGTAAGAGCCGTATGATGAACCGCCGCGACCGATGACGCTTCCGAGAATTCCGCCGAGACCGGGCATTACGAAATTCATCGCGCCGCCGGCAATTCCGCCTAAAACGCGCAAAAATTTGCCCGAACTGCTCTGCGTTTGCTGCGGCAAACCCGTTTCGGGATAAACCGTTGTGATCGGCGGAAGCTGTGTCGTTCCGCCCGGGACGATTAATGGATCGTTTACTGCCATCGCTTTAAATTTCTACTCCTCTCAAAAATAAACAGACTTTCCTTAAAAAGTTCTGATAAAACCAAACAAATTTCGTTCTTGGCTAGATTATCGGCAGCAGTTTCGAAAAGTTTCCTGTTTTTTGAAAAAAAGTTGAAAAAAATTTATCTTTTGGCTTCGAGACGCATTTTTTGGAGATTTTGGAGAAATTCGAGTGTAACGCTGACGGCGTTCGCGGCTTTTGAAGCGCGTTCGGCTTCGTCGCGGTTTCCGTAGCGAATGACGCGTTCGAGATTTTCACGCGTCGCGGAAAGACGTGCGAAAAAATCGTTCAAGCGGCGCGGATCGGCTTCGCTGAAAAGTTCGCCAATCGACGGATAATTGAACAATTTTTCCATTTCTTCGCGGCTGAGTTCGGCTTTTTCGTTTTGGTTCGGCGTTTTGTTTGAATAGTTTTCCATAAAAATAAAATCTTTGAATTCAAAATTTATTCAAAATTACGAATTCAAAAAAACTTTCTATCAAATGAAATTTACCTTGTGTTACTATACATTTTAAACAGAATACTTTGTCAAAAGTTTTCGTTACTTTTTAGATGTTCAAAAAATTATTGGTCAAAAAACAGGATGTATTTCTTCCTGAATTAACGCAGGAAATTCCGTCAAGCGGAATCATTACTGTGGGAAATGACCATTCCGCAACAATCGAATTGCAAAGTTCCCAAATTGCTCCCGAACAATTTGTAATCATTTGCGAAGAAGAAAACGCGACGCTTTTATGCCGCGTTGACGGAACTGTCGTCAACGGAAAATCTTTGGCGCAAGGCGCACTGCACAATCTCCAGCCGAAAGATGTAATCGTCGTCGGCGAATATTCGATCATCATCGAAACAAGCGAAAACGCCGAAGCAATCTTGAACGGTGAAACGCCTGCGGAAATCGTCGATTTGCCCGCCGAAAAAGAAATCGAAGAAAATTCGGAAGAAAAACTGATTCAAAGCGGCAAAAGTTTGAACGATATGCTCGAAGGACTGCGTTCGGAAGAAAGATTTTATTTTCAGATCGAAACGGGCGAAGGCGAAAAAGAGCGGCAATATGTGGAAACGGAAGAAATGTGGCTCGGTTGGAATGAAACGGGCGAATGTGTCATCACGAGCGAAGCCGAAAACATCGAAATTCCGCGTGCGCAGATTCGTAAAGATTGGAGCGGCGTTGTGCTTTATCCGCTTCAGCCGCAATTCGTTTGGTTAAATAACGAACCGCTCGCCGAACCGCACCGCTTGAAAAACGACGACCGTTTTCTTATTCTTGCCAAAGAAACTGCGAAACCCGACACGGAAACCGTCGTCAGATTTCACGAACCGACCGCGTTGTTGGTTCTCGATTCGATCTTGCCGAAAGAGCTGCCGCCGCCTGTGCTGCTCAATAAAAACGGCAAAGCCGAAAATTCCGCGTTCGATGAAAACATTCACCGAACCGAAAACGGAATTCACACCAGCCGAATTCCGCAAACAAACGCGCAAACCGCCAAAAAAGCGCAAATCTTCGGTTATTTTACGATGACCGAAATTCTGGTAATGGCTGTCGGCACGCTCGTCACTGCCGCGATCATTTTCCTGATTCTTGAGTTGTATTGATCGCTTCCCCGAAAAATATCTTTAACTATTCGTTGGTTGCTGTTAAAATCGACGAATACTATAAATTTACAGAGGAAACCGAAACTCGAAAATGAAAGCCATCGGCAACACGTTTGATTTAAATTCGCTGCTAAAACAAGGCAATATCACGGGAATTATGGCAAAGTATAAAGATTTGCTGCTTCCCGTCGCTCTTTTGCTCGCGGTCGGTGCGCTGTTTCTACCTTTGCCGGCTGAAGCCGTTTCCGTTTTTATCGTCATCAATCTGGCAATTTCGATCACGATTCTGGTGACGGCGTTTTTCATTAATTCGCCCGTTCAATTGACGGCTTACCCGACGATTCTGCTTTTAACGACGATTTTCCGACTGACTTTGAGCGTTTCCGTCACACGAAATATTTTGTCTTACGGCGAAGACGGCGCGGGTTCGGTGATCCATTTTCTCGGAAATATCACGGCGGGCGGCAGTATTATCGTCGGCGCGGTGCTTTTCATAATTATTCTCGTCGTTCAATTTATCGTCGTCAGCAAAGGTTCGGAACGCGTGGCGGAAGTCGCGGCTCGTTTTACTTTGGACGCGATGCCGGGAAAACAAATGGCGATCGACGCGGATTTGCGTTCGGGCTTGATCACGCAGGAACAAGCGCGCGCGATGCGCAACGAACTCGGCAAAGAATCACAGCTTCACGGCGCGATGGACGGCGCGATGAAATTCGTCAAAGGCGACGCGATTTGCACGATCATCATTGCTTTGGTGAATATTATCGCCGGACTTGCGACCGGAGTTTTGGTTCACAAATACACTTTCGGCGAAGCCGCGCAGATTTACACGATCGCAACTTTCGGCGACGGTTTGGCGGCAATTATTTCGTCGCTTTTGGTGACGCTTTCGGCAGGTATCGTCGTCACGCGTGTTGCTTCTAACGATGAAGTTTCAAACGTCGGTTCGGACGTGATCGAACAAATTTTCGTTTCGCCGACTCCGGTTTTCATCGCGGGCGGAATCATTTTGTTGCTCGCACCGTGGAATTTTGCGAGTTTTCTGGTTTTCGCGCCAGTCGGTGCCGCAACGATTTTGGGTGCTTATTTTCTGAAACGCCGCCAAAAACGGCTGATCGAAGCGGGCGAATTACCCGATATGTCGCAAGCCGCGTCGGATTCGGACGAACTGCAAATGAGTTTCACGGTTCCGATGGCGATCGTCGTCAGCCGCGAATTGTCGCATCTGGTCGATAAAAACACTCCGCAAGGCGCACGATTCCGCGCCGAAATTCCGAAACTGCGAAACGCGCTTTATTACGATCTCGGTGTGATGGTTCCGTTTTGCTATGTCGGCGGCGACGCGCCGATTTCGCCGAACGAATATTATATCGCCGTCAAAGAAGTTCCGGTCGGAACAGGAAGCTTGCGTCCCGACTGCGTTTACGTCAACGATTCGGCAGAAAACATCCGCGTTTTCGGCATCGAAGGCGAAAACGTCAACAATCCCGCAGATTTGCGTCCGGGCGCGTGGATTCCGGCTGAACAACGCCATATCGCCGAAACCGCCGGATTGAAAGTTTGGGAACCGGCAGACGTGATGCTGCTTCATCTTTCGCGCATTATGCGCCGTTACGCGCACGATTTTATCGGAATTCAGGAAGCGCAAGGTTATCTCGATTTCGTTTCGCGCGGAATGCCGAAACTCGTCGAAGAAACGATCGGAAAAGTCATTACGATTCATCAATTTACCGATGTTTTGCAAAGATTGGTACAGGAAGGAATTTCGATCCGCGACACGAAATCGATTCTCGACGCGCTTTCGGAATGGGGCAGAATCGAAAAAGACCCCGTAATGCTGACCGAACATATTCGCGCCGCGATGCGCCGGTATATTTCGTTCCGTTACGCGCTCGGCAGCGACACGCTTTTCGTTTATTTGCTCGACCCCGAAATCGAAGACGTGATTCGCGGCGCGATTCGGCGAACTTCGACGGGTTCGTTTTTATCGCTCGATCCGACGATCGCGCACGACATTCTCGACGCGATTCGGCGCGAAATCGCTGATCAGCCGCCGACCGCGCAGCAACCCGTGATCGTGACCGATATGGAATTGCGCCGTTTCGTTCGCAAAATGGTCGAACTCGAGTTTTCAAATCTCGCCGTTTTGTCGTATCAGGAATTAACGCCCGAACTGAACATTCAGCCGATCGGCAGAATCTCGATGCGCCGCGCGGCGTTGAATCAAGGTTTCGGTTCGTTTGAAAACGAATTTGCCGATTTTCCCGAATTGATGCCGCCGGGAATGGAAGAATTGTCCAATTAATTTATCGAAAACGAAGTTTTTAATGCTTAGAAAAAAATTCATAATTTCAGTTTTGCTCGTTTCTTTTTCCGTGATCTTGCTCGGCGGATGCAGTCAGAAAAAACTGCAAAACGTCAAAAACGAATCCGAAGCCAATCAGATCATCGACGTTCTGAACGAAAACGGAATTCGTGCCAATAAAACCGAAAAAGGCGAAGGCGAACGCCGAACTTTCGAGATTTATATCAACGGCGACGAAGAAGTTTACGCCGCCGCGATTCAGTTGATGCAGGATCATTGTCTTGCCCAGCCCGAACCGCCTTCGATCGACAGCACGGGTTTGGTTCCTTCGATCGAGGTCGAACGCCAGCGCGAACAACAGCGCATAAAACTGAACATCGAATCGCAGCTTCGGAAAATGCCGGGCGTGACGTGCGCGGAAGTAAATTTCGTGCCGCCGCAGGATAAATCTTTGGCGATCGATCCGTATAAATCGACGGCTTCCGTGACGGTTTATTACAAAACGCCGACTTTTCCGATCAGTAAAGAAGACATCGCTTCTTTAGTTTCACGAAGCGTTCCCGATCTACAGCCCGACCGCGTTTCGGTGGCGATCATTTCAAAACCGCTGCGTCCGCTGCCGAATTTCAATACGACTTACAACATCACGCGCATCGCGCTCGTTTCGGGAATCGGTTTCGTGACGATTTTGGCGTTCTTTTCGGTCGTTTTCTTTTTGCAGAAAAAACGCCGTAAGGAAAATGTTCCCGATGAAAATTTCGATGCAAACGATTCGGGCGAAACGCCTTTGCTGAACGAAAATTATAATTTCGACGACGATGACGACGACGAAAATCTTCCGTAAAAACGAATGAAAGAACTTTCCGCCGCCGAAAAAAACGACGTTTTGCTGACGCTTGCGCTGGCTTTTGAAAAGAAATTTTCCGAAGCCGATGAATCAATTGCGCCGCGACCGCTTTCGCAGTTGGTTGAAAATCTTTCTTCGGCAAATTCGTCTGAAAATTTTGAAACTTTGCGGAGTCGTGCGGCTTTTCTCGACGAATTGCCTGAAGAAAACCGCGCAGTTTGGCAAAGCGTTTGTCTCGACAAACTGCGTCGGCGCGGAAGGGCTTTGCGGCTCGACGAAAACATAAATCCGGCGCATATCGTCAATGTTTTAAGCCGCGAACCGCGTTCAATTCAAACGCTTATTTTAAGAAATTTGCCTGCCGATCTAAGCCGAAAGATTGCTATTTATTTGGATTTGAATTTTGATTCGGACGAATTTTCAGTTGAAAACGGCAAACAAATAAACGCTGAAATCGTCGCGCATATTCGTAAAACTTTTCTCGCAAATTTTGTCGCGCTCGAAGACGTTTCCGAACCGAACGAACTCGACAAATTTTCGGTTTCTGAGCTTACCGATTTTGTGCGGCAGACAAGCTTGCGCGAAATGGCGATCGCTTGTCGCGGAATCAGTTCGAAAGAAACGCTCGCGGCGTTTTTGAATCGTTTTGACGAAGAAGACGCGCGCGGCATTGCGCGTTATTTGACCGAACTCGAACGCGTTCGCCCGTTTTGGGTCGCGCAAGCCGACGAACTCGTGCGACAGACTTGGCGAACCGATCTGCAAGCCGACAAACTTTTGCGAAAACTCGGTTTAAAACTGCTTGCGATCGCATTTATCGAACGCGACCAAACCGCGAAAGAATACACGGCGCAAAAACTCTCGACACGCGATTCGCGGCGTTGGCGAAAATTTGCGCGTGAATACGAAAAACAGTTTCAAACTGCCGAACCGGAAGAAAAAATAATTCTCGAAAGACGGCGAAAAATGATCGAAAAATTGGCGGCGAAATTTATTCAAACGGGTAAATTATAAAAATTTATGAGCAATGAAAATTCGGGCAATCTGATCAAAGCGAGCGGAAGAAAAGCTTCGGAAAGTTTTCCCGTTCGTCAAAAAGTCATCAAAAATCAGATCGTTTCGGCGCGTGAAGAAGCGGCGCGAATCATCGAAGAAGCCGAAGAATTTGCCGCCGAGCTTCGCCGTGAAGCGCGTGAAGACGCGGAAAAATTACGCAGCGAAGCTTACCGCGCAGGAACTGAAACCGCGCTTGCCGAATTTGAAAATATTTCGCTCGAAATGAACGAAATCCGCGAAAGAGTTTGGCGCGAAACGGAAAAAGATTTGCTTCGTCTGGCAGTTCGATTGGCAGAAAAAATCGTCGGACGCGAAATAAAAAAAGACAGCAAAACCGTCGTTGACATTGTTTCCGCCGCGCTTCAAAACGCACGTCAGCAGGAAAAACTGACGGTGCGCGTCAATCCCGCCGATCTGCTGACGGTCGAAGCCGAAATGGAAAGATTTTCGAGCGCAACACGCGTTCGTTATCTCGATTTCATCGCCGACCCGCGCGTTTCCATCGGCGGCTGTTTGATCGAATCGGAAGTCGGCACGATCGACGCGCGGCTCGAAACGCAGTTAAGAGTTTTGGAACGCGCATTAGTTTCGCAATCCGAAGGCGAAGAAAGATTTGAATAGAAAAGAAAGAATAGCACGCGGACAAACGCGGATTTAGCGGATTTGCACAGATATTTTTTATAAATAAATCCGCATATAATCCGCCGAAGCCGCGTTTGTCCGTGTGCTATTTAAAGATTACAAAAAGAAGTTTTGAGTTTCGTTTTTTCCAAATCCGAAATCCAAAATCTAAAATCGAAATGATTGATTTACAACCGTATATTTCCGCCGTTGATTGGGTTTCTTCCGTCGAAGTTCGCGGGCGTGTGACGGAATTGACCGGACTTTTGATTCGCGCCGCTGTTCCTGGTGCGCGTGTCGGCGAATTGTGTCTGATCCATTCGCCGCATCGGGCGAAGGTTTTGCGCGCGGAAGTCGTCGGTTTTCGCGGTTCGGAAGTTGTTTTGATGCCGCTCGGCGATGTTTCGGACGTGGCGATGGGCGCGGAAGTCGTGCCGACGGGCAGCTCTTTGACGATTCGCGTCGGCGAAGATTTGCTCGGACGCGTTTTGGACGGACTCGGCGAACCGCTCGACGGGAAAGGCGCGATCGAAGACGCGGTTGAAAAGATCGTCGCGGCGCGTCCGCCCGATCCGATGAAACGCCAGCGCGTCGTCAAACAATTGAAAACCGGAATTCGCGCAATGGACGGACTTTTAACGGTCGGCGAAGGTCAGCGCATCGGGATTTTTGCCGCCGCCGGTGTCGGCAAATCGACGACGCTCGGAATGCTTGCGCGCAATACCGAAGCCGAAGTCAACGTCATCGCATTGATCGGCGAACGCGGGCGCGAAGTGCGCGATTTTCTCGAACAGGATTTAGGCGAAGAAGGTTTGAAACGCTCGGTCGTCGTCGTCGCAACTTCAAACGAACCTTCGCTGATTCGTATGAAAGCGGCGTATGTTGCGACGGCGATCGCCGAATATTTCCGCGATCAGGGTAAAAAAGTTTTGCTTTTGATGGATTCGGTCACGCGTTTTGCGCGTGCTTTGCGCGAAGTCGGGCTTGCGGCGGGCGAACCGCCGGCGCGTGCGGGTTTTCCGCCGTCCGTTTTTAGCGAGCTTCCAAGACTTTTGGAACGAACCGGAAACTCCGACAAAGGTTCGATCACGGCGTTTTATACCGTTCTCGTCGAAGGCGACGATATGACCGAACCGATCGCCGACGAAACGCGTTCGATCCTTGACGGACACATCGTTTTGTCGCGCAAACTAGCCGCGATGAATCATTATCCGGCGATCGATATTAACGAATCGGTTTCGCGCGTGATGACTTCGGTCACGAATCAAACGCATATCCAAGCCGCCGGAAAGCTCCGCGAAGTTTTAGCAACTTACGAAGCGCAGAAAGATCTAATTTTGATCGGCGCATATAAAAAAGGTAGCGATCCGAAAACCGATTACGCGATCGCCAAGATCGATGCGGTCAACAATTTTCTCAAACAAGCGACACACGAAAAAATGCCTGCCGAGATCGCCGTTCAGAAATTAATGCAGTTGTTTTAATAATGCAGAGCACACACAGTCAAGCGTGTGTCAGATAAATCTTACACGCTTGACTGTGTGCGCGTTTCTGCATCAAAAATCAAACTCGACATTTAAATAATTGAACTCGACATTTAAATAATTCGACTAAACATTTAAATAATTGCATTCGACATTTAAATAATTCGACTCGACACGAAAGAAATTCGATTTAAGACGAAAGAAATCGCATTCGGTTCATAAAAAATCGCAATCAACATTTAAATAATCAATATTTACATAGCAACAATTCAAAATTTAGGGTCAACAATCGAGCCTGCGTAAGATTTATTGACGGCAAATGTTTCAAGTTCTTGATTTATTTGCTATTTATTTAATTTTTAACTATATTTCAAACACATATTCTGCAATTCGAGATTGAGTTTTGTTCAAAAAAGCATCAACCGTTTTGAATAAGGCGTTTTTCAGCTTTGATTTGCATCGTTTTTACCTGTCTTTCGCCGTTGTTCTTTGGCAATTTAATCGATCGGATATTTTTTTCGATCTCCCTAATCAACCTGTAAGTTTCTTTTGTAAAAAAAGCGGCTTACCGAACCGGGTTTTCCCCCTAAATGGAACAAAACAATATGCAAAAATCAAATAAACCAACTTTCGCGGTGTTTTTTTCAATAAACCCTGATGCAATTTCCGTTCGCCGTTTCGCGCTTTTGCGTCAATTTTTGACTTCAAAGCTCGGCGATAACGTAAACGTAATTGATTACGCGTCGCTTTCTTTCGGATGTTACAAATTTATCATCGTCGCCGAAGCGGATTCTTGCGAAACGCTCGAAACGGCTTTGTCACCGTGCGACGGCGTGTTTGAAGTTTCGATCGCGCCGATCACGGATTTGGAAATCGTTTCGGCGTCATGCAAAAACTGCTACGCCGTTTTGATACAAAACGATCCTGCCAAACCGATGGCTTTGACGCGCAATCCGCAGTATCTGTGCGAAACGGTCACGCTGAACGCGCAGTTCGAACTCGAAAACGAACTGCCTTTATCGTCAATTCTGTTCGTGGAATCGCCTTCGGCAAGCCAAGCCCTGCAATACGGCGAATATCTTTACCCGCAAGCGAGGGTTTTCGTGACGCCGACGAATGCGCCCGAATCGCTTTTCGATCCGACCGCGCCGCCTGCTCCCGACCCCGAAACCGCGCCGCCTGCACCGCTGAACAATACTCCGGTCGCAAGCAATTTCACGGTTTTCAACGAAGGCACGTCCGCCGTCGATTTCGTTTATGAAACAGTCGATCCGAGCGGTCCCGCGACGACCTATGATTACTACAATTTTTTCAAACAAATGCAGCAGATACAGCCGCAATCCTACGCTTTGATCGACACGGCTTGTTATCTGTGGACATCGCCGACGGGGACGTTCACTTTTACGTGGGATTATCATTACGGGATCGTTTACGGAACCGTCAGCGGGCGCGAAGTTTACGTCAGCAATCCTTATTCGATGCAGTGCAATGCTCTGCCGCCGAAACTTTACACGCCCTACATTGCGAATACGACCTTGGGATTCAATATCGCCAATAATGACGGATTTCACACTCGCAACACACAATATTTTTGGCTGAACGATCTGCTTAACACGACCAAATACGACGCCGCTTTTCCCGAAGACAGCTATACGGGCGACGAGCTTGCCGTTTATCAATATTTCGTCGCACAGCTCGGCGGAGCCGCACCGAAAACGGGAACGGTCGCGTCGAGTTTAGTGCAATCCGTGATCGATAAAGGATGTCCGTCGAATCTTAACCCGACTGCTTTTGCCGATGTCGGTGCGCATCTCGTCAAAGAATGCAGTTTCTTCGAAACCGCCGATAAATGGTTCGGGCTGGATGGGATTTTCAGCGTCATCAATACACAGATAGCCGAAGTTTCGTCAAACGATCTGACGGCGGCGGCGGCTTTGATGCAGATTCAGGAAACGAGCAGCATCACGACGACTTTGGATTCGTTCTTTTCGATTCTCGAAGCACTCGTCGGAATGATTCCCGGCGCGGGTTCATATATTCAAGGCGCGGTCACGATCGGCTGGACATTCGCCAAAATGTCGATGGGAAGCGGCTCCGGCAATGCGCCGATCGAAGAATCGATCGCAAATATGGCTGACAAAATAAATTCGTATTTGAATAATATGCAGGAAGCGAATATCAATATTCGGAAAACCATTTACGGCAATTGGGGAAAACTCGAAACCTTTACGGAAGGCACGATGGGAAGTTCGCCGATAATCTCTGAAGATCAATTCGCCGTAACCTATAACAGCAACGGCGGCGTGCAGCTTCCGCAAGGCTACATCGATGCCGCCGCCAAAGCGTGGAAGCTCACCGTTTACCAAACGCTTTTCGCCGGATTTCACACGCCGCAGTGCAATATGGTCAAAAACAAATCGAACCCCGCCAATAATCCTTGGAACCCGGATGCGGGAAATTATGAATATATCTATTATCTCGACACGGTTTTATACGATTCAAACGGAAATTCTTATGCAGGTTTTATGGAATTCGATTGCCGAACGAACGCGCCGACCGAAGTTTTGCAAATTCTTTTCGGCTCGAATTCGGAATTCAACCTGAATCCGGTGGTCTTTTTTACGGGCATTAACGGCTGGAAAGTGCAGAATATTTACGACCAAGGAAATCTAGGCAATTTCGACAGCGAGCAATATCCGTCAGGACCTGATTTCCCGTCACTCGGAATTCTCGTCTGATTTGAAGATCAAAAGGATGCGTTTCAAACAAAAAAACGAAACGCATCCTTTTGGATATAAAACGAAGAAATTCAATTTTCAGGTTTAATGCAGTCTTATTTTTTGGCGGCATCAATTTCTTTTTCGCATTCGGCAAGCGCATTCGTGACCGAATCGACCATTTCCGCACCGACGATTTGCGGAATGATCGTTCGGTCGCGGTAAAGTGTGTAGATTTCCAAACTTTTTTGATACCAATCACGTGCGTTTTGCCAATTTTTCAGCCTTTCGTCTTTTGAAATTTTCGGGTTCGCGGCGGCGGTTCGGTAAGCTTTTCCCAAACCTTCCTGTGCCATTCCGATGCGGAAATGCGTCATTGCGTCGGTCGGATCGGAGCGATATTTCTCTTCGAACATGAACAAAACTTTTTTGAGCAGTTCGATGCCTTCAAACGGATTTCCCGTTTCGGCAAGCGAGATTCCCAAACTGCCGCGAACTGCCGCCTGATCTTGTTTCAACTGAATATTTTTTGAATCCTGAATCACCAATCTATCCAAAATTTCCAGACATTTACGGTAATTTTCGACCGCGTTCGGATTATCGCCGAGTTCGTAAAAAGTATCACCCAAATAGCTGTAAGACATCGCAAATTTCTGCCGCAGATCGGCATTGTTCGGATTTTTTTCGACCAATTGAGAGCGGATTTCGAGCGCATTCCGATAAGCGGCGACGGCTTCCGTTCGGCGTTGCGGATTCGTTTCCAAAATGACGGCGATTCCTTCGTAAAAGTCGGCGCGGCTGGCTTGATAATTCGGATTTGCAGAATTTTGCAAAAGCAATTTTTCCAAAATCGCAATCGCTTTTAGGCAGAGCGCAAGACTTTCGTCCGTATT
>DAITPE010000092.1:0-13031 GCA_036833775.1 Pyrinomonadaceae bacterium
GATGAAACGGCAAAGCCTAAAACGGATTTTAAGCCTTTTTTCACAAACTAACTTTAATGATTAGCCGTTTTTCCAAAAAGTTGCACTCGAATTTTACTGAACGGCGAGCAATTTTTCAGGGGGTAAAATTGCCGCTTGTCCTTTATGCTGCCAACATCTTCCGCCGCCTTTGACCTTTCGCGAACACGGCGTTCCTTTTTTAGTTTCCGCACCGCAATAATACGTCGGTGCATCTTGGGAAGTTTGCGATTCGTTTTTCGTTTGCGCCGCCAAAGTTTTTTGCGGCTTTTCGGGCGAAATCTGCGTTCGGTTTGAATCTGAAACCTTTAAATTCGATTGATTAGAATTAGCGGATTCAACCGTTTTGACCGCAGAATTTTCCGCTTTGTTCGCGTTTTTCTTCGTTTCGTTAGACGTTTCCGCAAACTGTTTAGCCGTCAAATTTAACGGTTTTTCTGTCACGAAAAATGTCTTTCCGATACCGAAAAGCCCGAAAACAGTGAATACGATTATGAAAATTCTCGGAATCCAAACCGCACCTGTTTTGTCTTTTTCGCAAACATCGCAAAAGCGCGTATTTTTCCAAGGCTTATCGCTCGTTCTTTCAATTTCCTGCCCGCATTCGTTGCAAAAAACTGCTTTATACAACATCGCATTTACTTCCTTTTTTGAGGTTAAAGACAAAAACAGACTCGTTTATTTGAATCGATTTCGGTCTTTGTTTACTGCGAAGCTAATTATAAAACATAAATCCTTCGATGTTAAGATTTTTTTTTAATAAACAGATGATGCAACCGCCTCTTTGGAATTTGCGTCTATTTGTTTAATATTTTGATATGCGTTTCGCAAAGGCTTTTTTATTCACAATTTTACTGTTCTCGGGTTTTCTGACGGTTTTCGCTCAAGATGACGACGTTATTAAAGTTGACGCTTCGATCGTTCGTTTAAACGTCGGCGTGGTCGATAAAACGGGCAGACCAATGAAGTCTTTGACGAAAAATGATTTCACGCTTTACGAAAACGGCGTAAAACAGCAAATCGTCAATTTCGAGCCGGTCGCCGCACCGTTCAGCGTCGTGATGATGCTCGATATGAGCGGTTCGACGAAAAGCTTCCGTGAAAACATTCAAAGGTCTGCGCTTCGTTTTCTCGACGCGCTTTCGCCCGACGACCGCGTTGCCGTCATCGAATTTTACGATAAAGTCAATCTGCTCAACGGTTTTACGACCAACCGCAAAGACATCGTTAATTCGATTAGCGTTGCCAACGGTAAAGGCGAAACGAACTTATACAAAGCCTTGAAACTTGCGATGCAGAAACTTTCAAAAGAAGGCAAACGCCGCAAAGCCATCGTCGTTTTGACCGACGGCGTCGATACGGAAATGCAAAAATTCGACCGCAATCTGCTCGGCGGGTTCGATTCGACCAAAGTAAATATAGAAGTTCCCACTGAAAACAATGAACTTACAAAAATCTTAAATCAATCCGACGCGCTCGGCGTGACGATCTATCCGCTTGCTTTGCCGACCGGCGATCCGGCAAGATTAGCCGATCCGTCACCAAAGCAAATTGCAATGTATTCAGCCGCCCGCGCACGGCTGAAACTTCTTGCCGACCGCAGCGGCGGAACGCTCAACGCGATCAATCGTCTCGAAGAAATGAGCCGTTTATACGCCGAAGTCGCCGCCGATCTGCGAACGCTTTACACTATCGAATATCAACCGAACGACGACAAACGCGACGGAAAATGGCGCGAAATAAAGATCGAAGTAAACAACGGCGAACTCATCTCGCGCACCAGACAAGGTTATTTTGCAAAGTAGTTTTCGGAAAGGTGGAAAAAAGTTTTTCAGATTTGTGATAAATAAACTTGACAGAGATGTTTAAGATTTGTAGTCTATTTATTCGCTTTTCGCGCACCCGTAGCTCAGCTGGATAGAGTACTTGACTACGAATCAAGGGGTCGCATGTTCGAATCATGCCGGGTGTATTCAAAAAACAATTAAAGGCAATCGGATTTGATTGCCTTTAATTGTTTTTCGATTCTTGAAAGTTAAGGCTTGACAATCGCGCCTTCAAAATTTATATTTCTAAATTCGGCTTGCCGATATTTGCCATCCTAGCTCAGCTGATAGAGCATTCGATTCGTAATCGAAAGGTCGTGGGTTTGAATCCCATGGATGGCTCCATTATTGTAAGAAAAAGAACTCGATAAAAATTGTCGGGTTCTTTTTTTGTTTATCTTTTTCCTGCCGTCGGATCGGGGAAATTGTCAGTTCGGAAAGGCGAAGCAGGAATGCCCGAATCATTTGTCAGGTTCGGATTTTTCGGATTCGTATTAAAAGCGTAGCGAACGCCGACGGGATTTTTCACATTCGGAGATGAAACTTCGATTTTGTTTTTTCCGACAATTCTCGCTTCCGCCCAAATGAATTTTTGATCTGCACCCGCAATCGCAAATTCTTCCAAGTTTCCGCCGTTTTTCGTTTTCAAACCGCTCCCGACATTATCGAAAGTCAAGATTATTTTATCGCCTTTTATCTCCACTTTTTTGAAGATTGGAGCGTCAACGACCTTTTCTTTATAAACATTTTTCAAAGCCCAAACAGACATTCTTTTGCCGACATCGAGTTTGTTTTTCGGGTGAATATCATTTGCTTCACCGATGTCGATCGTGACGATCAAGCCTGAATTTGCGTCTATTTCCGCAGTTTTGCGTTGCGCTTCGCGGATAAAGCTCCACGCCGAACTTTCGGGTTCGTCCGATGTTTTGCGGTAATTTGGAAGTTGCACGATTGCGAACGGAAAATTCCCTTGCGCCCATCTTTCGCGCCAACTTTTTATCATTGTCGGCAGTAAAATATTGTATTGTTCGGCGCGGGCTTCGTTTGATTCGCCTTGATACCAAATTGCGCCGCGTATCGCGAAAGGAATTAAAGGTTCGATCATTCCGTCGTAAATTGACGATGCAATTCGGTATTCGCGCAAAGCGTCTGGAACGGACGGCGACGGCGAAGGTTTTGCGCCTGCGGCTTTTTGTTTTTCGGCTTCCGTCTTCCATTTATCGATCGCTTCGGCGTATTCAACTTTTACGCGCGCGCGTTCTGCTTCCCAGATTTTCGTGCGTTCAACCGTGATTTTAAGATCGGGATTTGCGTTCAAATATTCGACCGGAGTCCACGCTTCGGCTTGCGAACCGCCGTAAGACGAATTTATCAAACCGATCGGAACATTCAGTTTTTTCTGCAATTCGACGCCGAAATAATATCCGGCGGCGGAAAATTCTTTAACCGATTCGGGCGTGCAGGCAAACCATTCGCCCAATTTTCCTTGGCTTTTCTTGAAAGCAACTTCGCGCGAAACGTTAAAAAGTCGAATATTCGGATGATTAGCTTTTGATTGGACTTCGTCACCGTTTGCCGTTTCGCGCAAAAGCCTTTGCATATTC
Organism: Pyrinomonadaceae bacterium; assembly: GCA_036833775.1. Taxonomy (GTDB): domain Bacteria; phylum Acidobacteriota; class Blastocatellia; order Pyrinomonadales; family Pyrinomonadaceae; genus JAJQRF01. The sequence continues at coordinate 3,449 of DAITPE010000092.1, forward strand.
GATTGCCCCGCAACAAGCCAAACTTCGCCGACTAAAATGTTTTTTAAGTCGATTTTGTTCTTTCCTTGAATGGTTAGATTTTCCGGCGTAAACGAAGCTTTCAAAGGTTTTAAATCAACGCGCCATTTGCCGTTTTTGTCTGCGATAACGGTCAGTTTTTGTTTTTGAAAACTGACGACAACAGTTTCTCCGAATTCGGCTGTTCCCCAGATCGGAACTTTTTGCTTTTGCTGTAAAACCATCGAATCGCCCAAAACATCAGGCAATTTCACATCAGCGAAAATATTTGACGCGAGAATTATTAAAATTATTACAAGATAAACTCCTTTCATATCATTTTTCCAAAACCTACTCGTTTAACGGTTTTCTTAATTCGGCAACGGATGATTTTAAGGCGATTTTTTGATTCTTCATCTATTTAATCTTTCCATAAAGGCTGAGAATTCTTGTCGAAATTACCTACATATTCTTGTTCACTTTGTCGGGTTCTTCGATAAATGTGCCGATTTTAATTTTAGATTCTTTTACATTTTTCGCATTTTCATAACGATTTTTTTGACCTCGCACGGTGTTTATCGTGATCTTATTCAACTCAATATTTTCCACCGGAAGACGTTCATCGCCGAGAATGCGAAACGGCGTGGAAGTTTCGCCAACCTTGATATTCCGCATTTTTATGCCGCGAATCGGTGTTAATCGTTCTTCATAACTCGGAACGAGCGTCCGCCATTGGTAAAGAACATCGGTTTCGATGCCGAAAACGCCCATTTTGAACTTTGCGGTGGAAGCATCGATATTTTCGACCGTAATATTTTCGACAAATCCGCCGCGCCGCCGATTCGTTTTGATATAAAGCACGTTGAAGATATTTTCCAGACTGTTTTTTTCAAACTTGCAATCGTGAACGTAAACATTGCGAACGCCGCCCGAAAGTTCGCTGCCGATGGCGATTAATTGATGTCCGTTCAAAACCGTATTGTTGCGAAAAACTATATTTTCCGAAGGCGTGTTCAGCCGCCAGCCGTCGTGATTCGTGCCTGATTTTATCGCCATTGCGTCATCGCCCTGATCGAATCTGCAATCTTCTATCAAAAGATTTCGTGTGCCTTCTGGATCGATTCCGTCATTATTGTGTCCGTGCGCGGAAATATCAATGCGGCGGACGACAACCGATTCGGAAAGCAATAAATGAATCGTCCAAAACGGACTTTCACGAATCGTCACGTCTTCGATCAAAATATTTCTGCTTCGATTGAATTGAATAAACTGCGGACGCAGATTATTTTCGCCTTCCGCCATCTGTCTTTTTTCGACTGCAACGCCCGTCGAACCCATCGTGTAAAGTTTTTTCAGAGCTTCCATGTGTGCAGGCGGACGCAGAAACCACTTTTTCCAAGTTTCCATTCGCGGCGCGATTTTTCCCTTTCCCGTGATGGCAACATTTTCAACCTTAAAACCGTAAATCAGCGGCGAATAATTAAAACATTCCCAACCTTCCCAACTTGTCTGAACTGCGGGCAGATAATCTTTCGGATTGTCGCTAAACGTAAGAATCGCACCGCTTTCAAGATGCAAATTGACGTTGCTTTTCAAATGAATCGTGCCTGTCAGCCATTCGCCGTTCGGAATCACGACGCGACCGCCGCCGGCTTTACTACAGGCTTCGATCGCCGCACGAATCGCCGCCGTGTTATCAAATTCGCCGCCCGCTTTTGCGCCGAAATCCGTGATGAGAAGATCTTTTTTAGGGAAGATCGGAATATTGATCGTCGGCATTTTGAAAGGAGCTTTGACGCGAATTTTTTCGTAACGGATTTGATTCGTTTGTGCTTTGATAGAGACGTAGAATGCCGTGAATAAAAAGCCGATAACTACGAACCAACTTAAAATTAATCTTGTGAAATTTTTCATACATCAACTGTTGACAGAAACCCAAATCAGAAAAGCGATCCACGTCAAAGCAAAAAGCGACGGAGCCGCCATTGACAAAGGTTTTGAAAAAGCAAAAGCCGTCGCGTTTTTTTCTTCTGCTTTTTGCCCGAAATATTTATTGACCAAATTTCGATAACCCGGCACTACCATTTGAAGTTCGGCGTGGATAAATTCACAGTAACGCCAATGTTTATACTGAATTACGAGCCAAAAAACAGTAAAAATAAGTGCCGCGATCGTCAATGGAATTAATAAACCGAATGGACGATTTTTGTTGTAAAGAATCGCAAAAACGGAAAGCAAGCCGATTTCGACTGCGGAAAAGTAATTCAAGCGGTCGTGAAAAAGCCGTTCTTCGTGAAGCGCGTGCTGCCACAATCGGCTTTGTTCATCTTTGGAATTTAAATCCGGTTCGCTGATTTTTTCTTCCATATTTACCTTTTCGCCTCAAAATTTTTACTGATTTTATTTAATCAAACTAAAACTCTTTTTTTCAATCTTTTCGAGTTTCATATCTGCAAAATTTCGGCTGTTTTTGACGCTGAAATCCGATACATTTTCGAGCGAAAATAGTTTCTGATTCGTCCAAATTTTCAAACGGTCGAAATCGACTCCGTGAACATTATCCAAAACGAATGCAGGGCGAAAATCTTCTTTTTGAAACGAAACGCGGATGTTGTCGAACGTGATATTTTTTGCGTGGCGAACGTAAAAAGTTGATGCGGGAAGAACACCGAACATACTCGGTTCAGGATAATTTTTTTCGTTTTCGGGAACTTCGCGCAAAGCGTCTTCACGCGTTCCGCCGCCTTTATATTCGATGTAAATATTGCTGAAATTTACGTCTTCGATGAGGCTTTCCTGCAAGCCTGCGATAATCGAAGCGTATTCCGAACGAGCGTCGGAAACTACGACATTGCTTATATTTACGCGTTTTATTTTCGAGATCGGCGAATTTGCCGGACCGCGTTGACGTTTGCCCAAACGAATAAAAAACGGCGCGGTCGTGATGTCGCGCATCGTGATATTCGTGATCGAAATGTCTTCGATGTTTCCGCCGTCAACCGTTTCGAGCGCAAGCCCGCGACAATGAACAAAATTTATATTCGAGATTGTGATATTTTTGAAACCGCCATTCGATTCCGTTCCAAGTTTAATGCGTCCTGTCACGCGGTCTTTGTCGGGCGCAAATTCGGTTTTTGTTTGATATGTGCCGTCGAGCATTGTGCCGAGATCAAACCCCGAAACTTGCGAATTTGTAATAGTTACGTTTTCGGTTGCGCGTGCAAAACCCAAAGCGTAAGAACTTTTCAAAACGATCGCGTCGTCGTTCGGCGTATTGACGTGAACATTTGAAATCCGCACATTTCGGCAAGCGTCAATGTCGAATCCGTCGCGGTTCGTATCAACCTTCAAACCGTCGATCGTCAGATTATCAACGCCCGTTGCGAGTAAAGCAAAATGTCCGCCGCGATAAACTGTGAAATCCTTTAAAGTAATGTTTTTGCTTAATTTAAGTGCAATCGCTTTCGTTCCCAACCCTTCCATTTCCGTTAAAGGCGAAGTTTCGCCGAGCGGAGAAACATTTCCTTTCATACTCGCGGGCGTTTCGCCTTCGGTGCGCGGTTTGTTTGGTCCCGGACTTCGTTTTGAAAGTCCCAAACCGTCGATTTTCCCTTGTCCGAGAAGCGCAAAATTTTCGATTCCGATTCCCCACATCAAAGAGTTTTTCCAATGAGAATGTCCGAAATCTTGAAACATATCCCATTCGTTCGGCTCGAATGAATCGTATTTTCCTTTGTGAATTGTCGGATCAGCCGCTAAAATCGTCGCGCCGTTGTCGAGATAAATGGTGATATTGCTTTTCAAATGAATCGAAAAGCTCAAATATGTTCCGGCAGGAAAAAAAACCGTTCCGCCGCCATTATTCGCCGCCGTTTCAATCGCTTTGTTGATCGCATCCGTATCAAGCGTTTTGCCGTCGCCTTTTGCACCGAAGTTCAAAATATTATGAAAACCTTGCGATTCAAAACGCGAACCCGACGGCTGATTAAATGAAAAATCGCCTTCGAGCTGTGCAAAAACAGCGAAATTTGTTTGCAGAAAAAGCAAAACAAAAAAAGAAACTACTTTTTTCATATTTTATTTTTTGGAAACTTCGGGAGCGTCAACATTTCGGCTGTTGGAAATTTTTACAGGCTCGCCGTTCGGCGTTTTCAATTTTACGTTCTGCATCTTCCAATCTTTCGCAAATTCGATCACGCCCGATTCATTTCCTTCGGCGGAAATATTTGTAAATGCAACGTTTTGAATGAATTTATCGGGCAACCCGTCAGCCGTAAAAATCCGTTTTGCCCCCGTCGCATCGACATTTTCGATGCGAATGTTTTGAATATCGCAATAACCGCGCTCGACGGGCAAAACCTGCGTCGTCATAACTTTCCAAAAATCGGGATAAGTCGTTATTTCCCTTGGAATTGAAGCGTAACTGTAACTCGGATTCCAATTCAGCGTAAAGCTGAATGGATTGATAACATTTTCGAGTTTCAAACCGCGCACGAGAACATCTTTGATAAATCCGCCGCGCGTTTTCGCCGATTTCAAACGAACCGCATTGCTCGTGCCGATGCCTCGATTATTGAGCGCAACGACATGCCTAATGCCGCCCGAAGTTTCCGAACCGATCGAAACGATTCCCGAACCGCGACGAATCAAATTATCGCGGATAAAAACGAATTCGGTCGGACGATTAACGCGAAGCCCGTCAAAATCGCGTCCGGCTTTCAAGCAAATATCGTCGTCGTTGTTGTCGATGTCGCAATTTTGGATCAAAACGTAGCGCGAAGAATCGACATCAACGCCGTCCGTGCTTGGTCCGCCGTTATCGGAAATTTTCAGACCGTCGGTTGTGACATATTCGGAATAAAGAATTTGAACCGTCCAAAACCCCGAACGCTTCAAACTCAAATTTTCAATCGTCACGTCTTTTGAATTTGAAACGACCATCAAACGAACGCGTTCGGCATCGTAATCCGAAGCCCAACGCAAACCTTTCGGTTCGTATTCTTTACGCAAAGCCCAATATTTGTCCCACCATTTTTGCCCGTTTCCGTCGATCACGCCCAAACCTGAAATCTTGACGTTTTCGGCGTTTTCGACGTTTATCAACGCAGAAAGCCAAGTCATTTCGATTCCCGCAATGCGCGTCGGTTTGCGCGGATATTCGCTCTCGTCGTGACTCGCAAGCAGCGTTACGCCTTCATCAATTTTCAAATGAACATTGCTCTTCACGAAAAGTGCGCCCGTAACGTAAATTCCCTTTTCAAACGTCACAATTCCGCCTTTTTTCGCGGCTTCGTCGATCGCTGTTTGAATCGCTTTGGTCGAATTCGTGGCATTATCGCCTTTCGCGCCGAAACTGTTGGCAGAAAAGACTTTTTTGCTTTTCGGCTCTTTTCTCGCGCCTGTTTTTTTCGTCCACGAAGGCAAATCTTTATCGAAACTTTGCGCTTTTTTCTGCGCAAAAACGAAAGAAGCCGAAACGAATAAAATAATTAAACCTGCTTGTAAAAATCTCATTTTTTGACTGAAAATTTGTAAACTGTCGTCGTCGAATATTGCTGTCCTTTTTTCAAAACGGTCGTCGGAAAATCGGGACGATTCGGCGAATCGGGAAAATGCTGCGTTTCCAAACAAAGTGCGCCGCGATATTCGTAAATTTTTCCATTCTTTCCTTTCACTTTGTCGAGAAAATTTCCCGAATAAAGCTGAACGCCGGGTTCGGTCGTAAAAACTTCCATCACGCGCCCGCTCGTCGTTTCAAAAACGGTCGCGGCAAGCGAGTTTTCGCCGAAAGATTTGTTCAAAACGTAATTGTGATCGTAACCTTTGCCGATTTTGATTTGTTCGTAATCGGAATTGATGCGCTCACCGATCTTCGTCGGCTTCAGAAAATCGAAAGGCGTATTTGCAACGCTTCGCAGTTCGCCGTTCGGAATCGCAGTTTCGTCGGTCGGCGTAAATTTGTCGGCGTTTATCGTCAAAATGTGGTCGAGAATCGTTCCCGAACCTGCGCCGCGCAGATTGAAATATGAATGATTTGTTAAGTTTACAACCGTGTCTTGATCGGTCGTCGCCGAATATTCGATTTTCAGTTCGTTGTTTTCGGTCAAAGTGTAAACGACTTTGACGTTCAAATTTCCCGGATAACCTTCTTCACCATCTTTGCTCAAATAATTTAATTCGAGAACTGCGCCGTCCTTATTTGACGAACTTTTTGCCGTCCAAACCGAAACGTCGAAACGCTTGATGCCGCCGTGCAGATGATTTTCGCCGTTGTTTTTCGCGAGCGTATATTCTTTTCCGTTGAGCGAAAATTTGCCTTTCGCAATGCGGTTTCCGAAACGCCCGATGATTCCGCCGAAAAACGCGTTGTCGTTTTCATAACCTTTCAGATCGTCATAACCTAAAACGACATCTTCAAATTTGCCGTTTTTATCAGGCATTTTCAGCGAAACAACTCGTCCGCCATAGTTAATAATTTTGGCTTCTGCGCCTGACGAATTCGTTAAAGTATAAATTTCGACGGCTTTTCCGTCTGTAGTTTTCCCGAAAGATTCTTTTTTTACTTTCGGTTTTGCTTGGATGCTCATCACAAAAATCGCGCACAATGCGCCGCAAAATATAGTTTTCAACAAAAAGTTGGATTTTCCGAACATTTTATCTTTTTCAACTCCGAATAATTTAAAATTTGTTGCAGTGTAACAGACTTTCGGCTGTTTATTAATTGGTTTAACCAATCAATCCGCAATTCTCATTTGATAATTGAAAGGATTTCGGCTTATTTTATTAATCAAGCTATTCAGTTAAGCGGTTAAATACAATAAAAAAGATAGCACACTACACATAAAAATCAAAAAGTTTTTATAATGAATTTATGAATTGGGAAGAACGCTGGCATCCTTTGCGTGAAGAATGGGTGATCATTGCCGCACATCGTCAAAATCGTCCGTGGAGCGGCGAAATGCTTGAACCGAATAAAGATAGAGTTCCCGAATATGTGGAAGATTGCTATCTTTGTCCGCGAAATCCGCGCGTCAGCGGAAAAACGAATCCCGATTATGAACAAATTTTCGTTTTCGACAACGATCATCCGTCGGTTGCCGAAAACGCGCCCGAAAGCGAAACGCCGATTTCTTCCGTTTACAAATCTCAACGCGCAAACGGAATTGCGCGCGTCGTTTGCTATTCGCCGAAACATAATTTGACGCTGACGGAATTAAGTATCGAAGAGATCGTCGAATTATTGAAAACTTGGCAACAGCAATATTTGGATTTAGGTGCCCGCGAAGAAATAAATCACGTTTTGATCTTCGAGAATAAAGGCGAAGCCGTCGGCGTTTCAAATCCGCATCCGCACTGCCAGATTTACGCGAACAATTTCGTTTTCAAAACGATTGAAACCGAAGCAAAAGCCGCGCAAAAACATTTTGCCGAAACCGGAAAAGTGCTTTTTCAGGAAATTATCGAAGCCGAGAAAAAAGATAATCGCCGGATTATTGCCGAAAACGACGACGCAATCGCTTTTCTACCATATTTTGCGCGTTATGCTTACGAAGTTTACGTCGCGCCGAAAAAAACGCATCCGAATATTTCAACGCTTTCCGAAGAAGAATTGGAAGAATTTGCCGAAGTTTTAAAAACGGTTTTGATAAAATTCGACAATCTTTGGAAAATGGAATTTCCATACGTGATGGTTTTGCATCAATCGCCGACCGACGGCGGCGATTATTCTACGTTTCATTTTCATATCCAATTTCATCCGCCGCTCCGTAAACCGAATCTTTTGAAATATTTAGCCGGACCCGAAATCGGCGGCGGAAACTTTTTGAGCGATACTTCGCCCGAAGAAAAAGCGGCTGAATTAAAAGCGCAATCCGATATTCATTATAAAAGTCAGAACCACCTGCGGTAGCGGGTGGGTAAATTTTCAAAGCAATGAACGACATTCACGAGCTTTTCGAACCGATCAAAAAATTGCACGAAACGATCCGCGCACGCGTCGTCGAAACGTGTGAAAATTCCTCGTTAAATCAATTATCCGAAATAGTTGCAGACGACGAAGGCGACACGATTTTCGCGGTCGATCGCGTCAGTGAAGAAATTTTGATCGAGTTTTTCGAGCGTGAAATCGCCGCAAAAGTTCCGATCATTTTGATTGCCGAAGGTTTGGAAAACGGTAAGATAATTTTGCCGAAACCCGCGCAGGAAGCCGATTGCAAATGGATTATCATCGTTGATCCGATCGACGGCACGCGCGGTTTAATGTATCAAAAACGAAGTGCGTGGATTTTGACCGGAGTTGCGCCGAACAAAGGCGAAAAAACGAATCTTTCCGACATCGAATTTGCGATTCAAACCGAAATTCCGCTCGTCAAACAACATCTTTCCGACACGCTTTGGGCGTTTCGCGGCAAAGGCGGAAAAGCCGAAAGATTCAACCGTTTAAGCGGCGAAACTTTCGATTTGAAATTAAAACCTTCGCAAGCAAAAACCATTGAACAAGGTTTTGCGCAAATTTCGAGATTTTTTCCTGGTGTGCGCGACGTTTTGGCGGAAATCGACGAAGAAATCGTCAGAAATTCGCTCGGACTTCCAGTTCACGGCAAAGCGCAATGTTTTGAAGATCAATATATTTCGACCGGCGGACAGATTTACGAGCTCATCGCCGGACACGACAGATTTTGCGCCGATCTGCGACCGCTGATGCAAAAAATTATTGACGAACGCGGGCTGAATCTAAGCATTTGCTGTCATCCATACGATCTTTGCACCGAGCTTATAGCCCGTGAATTCGGCGTGATTATTACCGACGGAAACGGTGAAACTGTTCATTTTCTATTAGATAACGAAATCGATGTCGCGTGGATCGGCTACGCAAACGAAGAAATTCGCAATCAAATAGAACCGATTTTGCAGGAAGCTTTAAGAAAACGCGGACTTTTATAATGGGAACGCCTGCGCCCTCGCAGGCAATGAACGCAACGCGCGAAAAATCGATTAGCGACTACAAAATACAAACTAAAATGTATTTTTGCCTGCGAAAACGCAGGCGTTCCGACAAAATATGTTCAAGATCATCGAAGGAAATTCGCAAAATTTGGCTGATGTTGAAGCATTCATTGAATTTATCAATCATCCGCGCGAAGATTTGCACAATTTTTTCGATATAAAAAGTGAAATTTTCATCGCTCGTGCGCCGGGAAGACTGGACGTAATGGGCGGAATTGCCGATTATTCAGGTTCGCTCGTTTTGGAAATGCCGATTGCCGAAGCCACGCTGACCGCTTTGCAGAAAACGGCTGAAAAACGACTGAAAATTTTCAGTATTTCGGATATTGAAAACTTGTCGTTTGAAATGAATTTGGCTGATTTTGAAGAAAATGATTTACCGATTTCCTACGAAAACGCAAAAAATTATTTCGTGCAAAATGACGAAAATCTTTGGGCTTCATACATTGCAGGAGTTTTTCTCGTTTTAATGCGCGAAAAACATTTTCGTTTTGAAAACGGTGCGAAAATCCTGATTTCTTCAAAAGTTCCGCTCGGCAAAGGCGTGAGTTCGTCCGCCGCGCTCGAAGTTTCGACGATG
>DAITPE010000093.1:0-13021 GCA_036833775.1 Pyrinomonadaceae bacterium
CGGTTAAAAAATTTATTATGGTAATAATTTAACACGGAAGCGGCGATTTGAGAAAAATTTTTCGGCGAGTTTTTCAGGACAAATTATATTGAGTAGAATAAAAGAAGATTACTTTACCCGAACAAATATTTAATTTTATGAGTGTTTACGAAAATTTTGATGAACAGAAACAATTTGCCTGCCGCGTGATTGCCGATCATGCGCGTTCGACCGCGTTTGCGATTGCGGACGGGATTTTGCCGGGCAACGAAGGCAGAAATTACGTTTTGCGAAAAATTATGCGCCGCGCCATCTATCACGGGCGCGAACATCTCGGTTTTAAAGATTTATTCTTCAACAAAGTCTGCGATTTCGTCGTCGAACAAATGAAGGACGCTTATCCCGAACTAGAAATCCAGCGCGAATTCATCGGCAAAATGGTGCGCCTCGAAGAAGAAAGATTTGGCGCGACGATGACCGTCGGTTTGAAAAAATTGGATGAATTTTTTGCAAAAAACAACGAAGCCGACTTTATTGAATTTGCCAAACTTTACGATACATTCGGAACTCCGCGAGATTTGGTGCGCGTAAAATTGGAAGAAAGAGGAATCGAGATTGCGGAAGACGAGTTTAATGAAAAATTCGATAATGCACTGCAAGACCTTCAACAGCAAAGTGAGATAGGGAAAACCAAACAAGCCGAAAAGATCAATCCAATTTACGCAGATTTGCAAAATGCAGACGTAAAATCGAATTTTCACGGCTACGAGAAAACCGAGGTTGAAGACGCGAAAGTTATCGCTTTGGTGAAAAATGACAGCCGTGTCGAAGAACTGGGCGAAGGCGACGAAGGTTTGATCGTTTTGGACGAAACGCCGTTTTATGCAGAATCGGGCGGTCAGGTCGGCGACACGGGCATGATTGGTCGAGAGTCCATAGCCCAGAGTCCAAAGTCGGAAGAAATGACTCAGGACTCAGGACTCAGGACTCAGGACTTTGCGAAAGCAATCGTTTTTGATACTTTTGCGCCGATCGCGGGAATCGTTTTGCATAAATCGAAGGTTGAAAAAGGTTCGATCAAAGTCGGCGATGTTGTGACGGCGACGGTCGATGTCGAAAAACGCGACGCGACCAGACGCAATCACACGGCGACACATTTGGTTCACGCCGCGCTCAAGGAAGTTCTCGGAACGCACGTCAAACAAGCGGGTTCGGTCGTTGCGCCGAATTATTTGCGGTTCGATTTTACGCATTACCAGCCGATCTCGGAAACGGAACTCAGGGAAATCGAGGATTTGGTCAACCGCGAGATTTTGAAAAACGATCCGGTAAACACCGATCTGATGTCGATCGAAGACGCGATGCGTTCGGGCGCGATGGCACTTTTCGGCGAAAAATACGGTTCGCAGGTGCGCGTTTTGTCGGTCGGCGGCGGCACTTTTTCAAAAGAATTATGCGGCGGAACGCACGTCCGCGCGACGGGCGACATCGGTTCGTTCAAAATTATGTCGGACGAAGCGGTTGCATCGGGCGTTCGCCGAATCCGCGCAATTACGGGAATTGACGCATTTGAAAGATTCAGAGAAGACGAAAAACTGATCGCCGAAGCCGTCCAAATCGCCAAAGCACAGCGCGACAATTTGCCGAATGCGATCGAAAAATTGCAGGAAGAATTGAAACGCACACGCAAGGAAGTTGACGAACTGAAGATGAAAATTGCGACCGGCGCGGTCGGCGGCGCGTCATCGAACGGCGACGAAGCGAAAGACGTTGCGGGCGTGAAAGTCATTGCAAAAATCGTTGACGGTTTGGACAAAGGCGGAATGCGCCATTTGTCGGATACGCTGATGTCGAAACAAAAATCGGGCGTGGTCATTCTCGCACGAACCGAAGAAGAAAAAGTTTCGTTCATCGTCCGCGTTTCCGACGATCTGACCGACAAAGTCAAAGCCGGAAAGATCGTGCAGGAAATCGCTCCGATCGTCGGAGGTCGCGGCGGCGGCAAACCCGATATGGCAGAAGGCGGCGGCACCGACGCAAGCAAATTAAACGACGCGCTCGAAGCCAGCTACGGCGTAATCGAGCAGATGTTGAGCTAAAATGGATGATATATTCGGAAAATATTCCAATGGAACCTTGGATTTATGTCTTCAAACACAACCATTTTCTGATAGGGGAAGTTTTGTAGAATCGTTGAAGATCAGCGTGGATAGTTCAAACTTTGAAGAAATTCGGGCTGATGTTTTATCAACTCAAGAAATCAGCGTTGATCCAAACGAAGTTGATTCTATGGAAAAGATTGAAAATAGATTGAATTTATTCAAAGAGAATTTCCCGCGCTTTAAATGGTTTGGAAAATATTATAATGACTATGAAGATTATTTTTTTAGTCCAGCCGAAGCAAAAGAGTTTTTATCCGAATGTCAAGAATTACAAACTTTAGTTACTTCCGATATTGCAATTCTTACCTTACGGAAATTGATTTATTCTTTTAATCAGGCTATTGAGAAGAATCTATATTTAGGATTTATTTGTGATTGAAAGGATATTAAAGTAAACAAATATGAAGGCGCGAACGCAAGCAAATTAAACGATGCGCTCGAAGCCAGCTACGGCGTGATCGAGCAGATGTTGAACTAGGAGAAACAACTTCAATGAATTAGCTGAAAAATTTTTCGACGGTTTCGAGCGATTGCTCGGCGGTGAAAGTATTGACTCTGACAATGTTGAAATCGAGTTGTCATTGGAAGTGGTAATGAATTATTTACTTGATTGTGCATATACTTTCGACGGCATCACGGGCTTGACTTCAAAAAAAAGAAAGCCGCGTCAAATAGTATTTGAAGGTAAGATTTGGGTTATAAAAAACTGCACCAAGTGGGATGAAATGCTGGAACCTTTTAGGGCGGTCGTTACCGATAAAAGAATTACCAAACAAGGATTTCACATCAAAATCTGGTTTGGAGAGGAAATAAAAGAGGGCAATTTGCTTGAAATTTTCAATTGAGCATTTCTTGAATGAATAATAATTCAAAAATACAAGCGGTTTTGGCGGCAAAGTCTTGATTTTTGTCGATTGCGAAAGATTACTCAATAAAAGAGAAAGACGCGGAGAGTTAAAAATTCTGCGTTTTTCTCTTTTTGTATATGAAAAGAATTTACCGATGTGTGCAGAATCGCGGCAAGTTTGTGCAGAGTTTCAACCGACGTGTGCAGAGTCTTAACCGATATGTGTAGAGTCTTAACCGACGCGTTCAAAGTTCTAACCGACGTGTGTTGATCTTTAACCGATAAGTTCAGAATGTTTGCCGACGTGTGTAGAGTTCTTGCCGATGTGTTTTGACGACTTGCCGATGTGTGCAGACCTTTAACCGATGTGTGCAGAGTAGTTGCCGATGAGGGAAAACAAAAGCGCGAAGTGTTAAATTCGCGCTTTTGTTTGGTTTGAAAGTTTTCGTTAAGCCGAAGCCGTTTGGCATTCGCTTTCGTGAATTTCAAATTCTTCGCCGTCATTTTTGTCGTTGTCGTGCGACGTTATCAGCACGACCGAACCGACGATCACACCTGCGCCGACGAGCATCTGCGCCGAAAATGTTTCGCCCGCGATGAGCCAACCGAGAAAAACCGCGATCACCGGATTGACGTATGCATAAGTCGCAACGATCGAAGGTTCGGCATTTTTCAAAAGCCAACTGTAAGCCGTAAAAGCGATGATTGAGCCGAAAATTGTCAGATACGCGAGTCCGAGCCACGAATTGAGCGAAACGGCGGCGATGCTGAAATTCGCCCATTCGCCGAAGATCGTGCCGACCAGAAATAAAACCGCGCCGCCGCACAGCATCTGCATTCCCGACGCGAGCACCGAAGATTTCGCAACCGGCGCACGCAATCCGTAAATCGAACCCGTCGCCCAGCAGATCGTGCCGATGATAATTAAGATCGTGCCGAAAATCTGATTAGAACCGTTCGCCGCAGAGTTGCCGCCTTGTCCGCTGACGAGCAAATAAACGCCGACAAAACCGATCAGAAGTCCGAGCGCGACTTTCCCATTCGGACGTGCGCCTTTCATCCAAAGCCAGCTTAAAAGCACGATCCAGAAAGGTTCGGTTGCGACGAGCAGCGCAGCGAGGCTAGATGAAACGTAATGTTCGGCAAGCACGACCGCGCCGTTGCCGCCCAAAAGCAGCAGCGTCCCGACGACGAAACTCGTTTTCCATTGCGCCCAAGTCGGTCGTTCATAATCTTTCGTAAACCGCGCCGCGACAAACAAAATCGCGCCCGCCGTCAAAAATCTCGTGCCAGCCATCAAAAACGTCGGCAGAGTTTCGATCGCGTATTTGATCGCGAGATACGTCGAACCCCAAAGAATGTAAACCGCCGCAAATGCCGCGATCAGCAACGCCAAATTTCGGCTGTTAGATTTTAAAACTGCTTGATTCTGCATCGTTTTCACTCCTTTTTCTACATCAAAAAAATAAAAGTTTTGAGTCCCTGCTTCAGCAGGCAAAATACTCAACCAATCGCCGCCTGAAGGCGGGACTCAAAACGCTTCAAATCACTTCTGTTTTTCTTCCAAACCTTTGATCGGCAATGCGCTCGATTCCTTTAAAGTCTGTAAAACGATCGTCGTGCGCGTCGAAACGACTTCCGGCAAAGGCTTTAGTTTTTCGGGGAAAAATTTGGCAAGTTCTTCCGTATTTTCCGCCCGAACTTTCAATAAATAACAGTCTTCGCCCGCAATTTCGTGCACTTCCAAAACTTCGGGAATCTTTGCCAATTCTTCGCCGATCGAACTGCAAAAGCTGACTCTGACGAATATGAAAGCCGTCAGTCCGAATCCGATCTGCTTCGGATCGAGGTTTGCCGAATAACCGCGAATCACGCCGCGTTCTTCGAGTTTTCGCACACGTTCCAAAACCGCCGACGGAGCAAGTCCGACTTGCCGCGCGATCTCGGCATTTGAAATCCGCGCGTCTTGCTGAATAATGTTTAGAATTTCTTTGTCAATATCGTTCATTGTTCTCAAAAATAAGACTGATACAGAATAATATTCAGATAATAGTTTGTCAAGCACTATTTTATTCGTTTGAATGGTCAAAATACAGAACGATTTTGTTTTTATTCAAATTAAACCGAAAATATGCTATCTTTGCAGTAATTTAAGAGAATTTTACGAAAGGCGGAAAAAACAAAATGAGCGCAGTAATTCAGATTCCGATCGATGAAAGCGAAATAATTTCCTACGATCCGGCGACGGGCGAAGAAGTCGGGCGCGTCGAAAATACTTCCGCCGAAGACGTGAAAATCGCCGTCGAAAACGGGCGAAAGGCTTTTCAAACGTGGCGCAAAACTTCTTTTCGTGAGCGTAAAACGCTGATTATAAAAGCGCGTGAAGTGATTTTGGCGGAGTTGGACGAGATCGCGCTGCTCATTTCAAACGAATCGGGCAAACCCGTCGCCGAAGCACTTTCGATGGAAATCGCGCCCGTTTTGGATTTAATGCAGTATTTCGCCAAAAACGCCGAAAAACTGCTGAAACCTCGCAAGATCGGAATCGGACTTTACGCACTTTTGGGCAGAACTTCAAAAATAATTTATCAGCCGCTCGGCGTTGTCGGCATCATTCCGGCGTGGAATTACCCGTTTTCGATTCCGCTCGGCGAAACCGTGATGGCTTTGATGGCTGGAAACACGGTCGTTTTGAAGCCTTCCGAATTAACGCCTTTGATCGGTTTGAAGATCGGCGAAATCTGCAAAAAAGCGGGAATTCCCGAAAACGTCGTGCAAATCGTCACCGGCGCAGGCGTGACCGGCGCGGCACTTGTCGAAGCCGCGCCGGACAAAATTATGTTTACGGGAAGCGTTGCAACGGGCAAAAAGATCGCCGAAGCCGCCGCGAAAAATCTGACTTCCGTAGTTTTGGAACTCGGCGGAAAAGACCCGATGATCGTTTTCGCCGACGCAAATCTCGAACTCGCCGCGAAAGGCGCAGTTTGGGGCGCATTTTGTAACGCCGGACAATCTTGTTCGTCGGTCGAAAGATTGTATGTCGAAGAATCTGCCGCCGAAAAATTGACTGCTTTGATCGTTGAAGAAACGAAGAAATTAAAAGTCGGAAAGGGAACTGACGAAAGCGTTTCGATCGGCGCGATGTCGAGCGAAAAACAATTAAAAATCGTTAATGATCACGTCGAAAGTTTTCGTGAAAGCGGCGCGGAAATTTTAACGGGCGGAAGCTCGAATAATTTATTTTTCGAGCCGACCGTGATTGCAAAAGCGACAAATTCGATGCGCGCAATGCAGGAAGAAACTTTCGGTCCGACGCTGCCAATCGCGACATTTAAAACCGAAGAAGAAGCGATAAAACTCGCCAACGATTCAGAATTCGGCTTGACGGCGAGTGTTTGGACGCGCGATTTGGCAAAAGGAAAACGCGTCGCGGAACGCATCGAAGCGGGAACGGTTTGCGTCAACGAAGTTCTTTACACTCACGGCATCGGGCAAACGCCTTGGGGCGGATTCAAAAATTCGGGACGCGGACGCACACACGGAATCGAAGGTTTGATGGAACTCGTTCAGCCGCAACATATTCATATTAATAAACTTGCGATTCTGCCGAACGCTTGGTGGATGCCTTATTCAAAAACAGCGGTCGAAACATTTCGCGGTTTCGCCAAATATTTCGCTTCCGGGTCGCTCTTTCAAACGTCGAAATTATCGCCGCAATTAGCGAAAAGAATCAAAGAATTGCTGAAAAAATAAGCCGAAAATATCATGAAAACTTCATTTGAAAATGTTGACGATTACATCGAAAGTTTTTCGCCCGAAACACAAAAACTTTTGTCGAAAATTCGCGAAACTATCAAAACCGCCGCGCCCGAAGCGGTTGAATCGATCAGTTATCAAATGCCCGCTTATAAATCGAACGGAAAACCGCTTGTTTATTTTGCGGCTTTTAAAAATCACATCGGTTTTTACGCAACGCCGACCGGACACGAAGCGTTTGCCGACGAACTTTGGAAATATAAACAAGGCAAAGGCTCGGTGCAGTTTCCGATCGATCAGCAGATGCCGCTCGATCTGATCGAAAGAATAGTGAAATTTCGAGTCGAAAATAACAAAAGTAAAGCGGCGAAAAAATGAACGGTCAAACACAAGATTGCCCGATCTGTTCGGCAGAAGTTACACATTTTGAGCGTTATCCAAATCGGGTTTGTGATGAATGCGCCGAAAAAGTCAGCGATGAAAGCGGAAGAAAAGTTGTCATCGAATTTAATTGGTCGGGCGGTCACACGATCATTTATGCGGATTCACGACACAGATATTTAAAGCAATTTATCTATATCGACGGCGTAAAATGCAAAGCGGAAGAAGACCGTTTCGGGCGCGGAATCGTGATTCAAACGGTGGAAAATTAGTATGAACGAAACACACGATTGTCCGATTTGCGGGGAAAAAGTCGCACATTTTGAACGCTATCCGAAACAAGTTTGCGAACGCTGTCAAAACAAAGTTTCCGACGCTTACGGTCGCCGTTTACAGTTTTCAAATGTTGACGGTTCGGGTGGTTTCAAAGCTTTTTACCGCGACAACGGTGCGGAATATCACCAACAAATTTGCTATATCGACGGCAGAAAATGTTTTGCAAACGAACATCGTTTCGGCGGAATCGTCGTCGAAGTAGTAAACTGAAAATTATGCCAGAAATCAAAGAACAAAATCCAATTGTTTCAATAATTATGGGTTCAACTTCCGATTGGGAAACAATGAAAAACGCGTCTGAAATTTTAAATGATTTCGGCGTCGCGCACGAATGCAAAGTCGTTTCCGCGCATCGCACGCCCGATCTGCTTTTTGAATTTGCGAAAACTGCCGAAGAACGCGGAATCGAGGTGATTATCGCAGGCGCAGGCGGCGCGGCGCATCTGCCGGGAATGTGCGCTTCACAGACGGTTTTGCCCGTTTTGGGCGTTCCGGTGCAAAGCAAAGCTCTGTCGGGAATGGATTCGCTGCTCTCGATCGTCCAAATGCCCGCCGGAATTCCCGTCGGAACGCTCGCAATCGGCACGGCAGGCGCGAAAAACGCCGCACTTTTTACGATTTCAATTTTGGCGAATTCGCGAAAAGATTTGCGCGAAAAACTTCACGAATTCAGAAATAAGCAAACGCAGACTGTTTTAAATTCGGAGTTGAAATAGTGATTGAAGACTGCGAAAAAGAATGGCAGGAATTTGAGAGAAAAGCATTACAAATGCTTGAAAATCCGCGACTTCTGCCGAAGGATTTGCAGGTAAAAAACTTCAATCAAACTTTGCATTTATGGATTTCGCCGACTTTTACGCCTGAAAAACATTGGGTTTTTTATAACCCGCAAACGCAGATCAATCCGCAGCCGAAACCGATCGTTCAGCAGATTATTTGGAAAAGAAATGCAGATTTTCAGCGTTTGAACGATTCATTTGAAGATTTTCCGGTTGAGCCGACTTTTGAAATAAAAACGATTGAAATCGATTGGGAATTTTATCGTGAAATTACCTCAAAACTCGCCAAAATAAAACTTTCGCCGTTTCTTGAAGTGGAAATGAACGGTCGTGACGGCGAGATTTTCGGCGTTGAAACGCTCGATTTGTTTTACAACGGAAGAATTATTTGGTGGAGCGAATGCCCGAATGAATGGAAAGAATTATCTGATTGGTATGAAAAGGTTAGAAAGTTTTTAGAAGAAAAATTTAATGAAAGTTGAAGAAATAATCGAAAAGTTGAAATCACTCGAAAATCCCGAAAATATTGCGGGAATGGCGCGTTTTGGAATCGTAACGAGAAAAGCTCTCGGAGTTTCTGCGCCGGTTTTGAAAGAGATTGCGAAGGAAGCCAAAAAACGAGCGAAAGATCGGCACGAATTGGCTTTAGAACTTTGGGAAACAGGAATTCACGAAGCGCGGATCGTTGCTTATTTGGTCGATGATCCGAAAAAAGTTGCCGAAAAACAGATGGATTCTTGGGCGGCAGATTTCGATAATTGGGCGATTTGCGACGGAACTTGCGGGCATCTTTTTTGCAAAACCGAATTCGCTTACAAAAAAGTTTTCGAGTGGTCTGAGCGCGAAGATGAATTTATCAAACGTGCGGGAATTGTTCTTATTGCGTGGCTTGCCGTTCACGACAAAAAGGCTTTGGATGAAAAAATTGCGGAATTTCTGCCGATTCTGGAAAAACACGCAAAAGACGAACGCAATTTCATCAAAAAAGCCGTCAATTGGTCGCTTCGTCAGATCGGCAAACGCAATTTGAATTTAAACAAACTTGCTGTCGAAACTGCCGAAAAAATTAAAGCGCAAAACACGAAATCGGCGCGTTGGATCGCGGCGGACGCTTTGCGTGAATTGACGAATGAGAAAACGCTTGAAAGACTCAGGAAAAAATTAACCACAGATGAACGCAGATAAACTCGGATAATTGGAAATCTGCTTTTGCTTTTACAAATTATTTGTTTGAAATTTCCTTATTTGACGCTTTCCGCCATTAAAAAATAATCGGTCGTTTGCCCTTTTTTGTAAAAACCTAAAATCCGCATTTTCAAAATTATTTCATCGCCGTTTTTTGACGAATTTTTGAGTTTTTCGATGACATTTTTTTCGTGTGCAATTATCCAAAAACGCTTTCCGTCTTCTTCGACGGCGATTTCGTTCGTGTAAAATTTTTGTTCCGAAGCCATTTCGCCGTATTTTTTCAGCCATTTATCCGTCGATTTTTTGCGCGTTTTGCTCAATTTTCGGGTTTCGCCTAAGCTTTTGACTTTTACTTCGTTCGGAAAAGTTATCGTGCTCAACATTGTCGTTTCGGCAGAATTCGCGTCGCTGAAATCCGCGCCGAACATATCCGGAAAAAGTCCGTTCGTCTTTTGCGAATCGGCGATCATTTCGCTGATTTTGCGGTATTTTTGCGAAGTTTGTACAAACGAATTTGCGGAAAGTGCGAACAGAAAAAGAATTGCGCAGAATAATATTTTTTTCATAATTTTCAATAAAAATTCATCCTCGTTTATTAACGCAATTTTTTGAAGCTGAAAGGGTTAAGAATTTTTAGAAAAAAATATTATTTGGCGGAATGATTGATGAGCGCGAAGAATTTTTGTTTGTAAGTTTCCGAAATCGGGAAGATTTTATCGCCGATCTTGATCTGATCTTTTTCGATCGAATCTATTTTATCGAGCGAAATCATAAACGATTTATGAACGCGGCAAACGACGCTCGGCGCGATCTGTTTTTCGAATTCGGCAAAAGTTTGCAGCGTCATAATTCGTTTATTTAGCGTGTGAATGCGGCGGTAATCGCGCATTCCTTCGATGTAAATTATTTCGCGCAAAGAAACTTTTTCCAGCCGATTTTCAGTTTTGACAAAGATAAAATTTCGCGCCGTTTGAACAGTTTTTTGCGGAAGATTATTTTGCACGCGAGTCACAGCCTGCACGAATCTTTCAAAAGTGAAAGGTTTCAAAAGATAATCCGTCACCTTTAGATCGAAACCTTTCAAAGCATATTCCTGATAAGCCGTCGTCAAAATTACTTGACACGAAACGGCGTTCGTTTCGAGCAGTTGAATGCCCGAAAATTCGCCCAAATTTATGTCGAGAAAAAGCAGATCGACTTTATTATTTTTCAAAAAATCGAGCGCATCAAAAGCATTATCAAATTCGGCGAGCCAATTCAAAAAAGGAATTTTCTGCACATATTCACGCGTTCGTTCAAGCGCGAGCGGCTCGTCTTCGATGATAATGCAGTTGATTTTCATTAATAATTCTAGGCGTTTGGAGATATTATAGAAACTAACTTACAGGTATCGCATTTAAAGTCGTAAAAGTTATTCAACTGCTTTTTCAAATTCCATTTTTCATTACAAACAGGACAAGGTTTCGACAATTCATTGCCTTTAACTTTCCGATAATTATGCAAATAGTAATAGGTCGGAACATTCGTCAATTCTTCGATTTTTTTACAAATCTCAAGTCCTTGCTTAGAAAGCTGAGATGTAACTTCCTGCATTTGATTTAACGCCCATCTTTCACCAACTTCACAATTCATTTGTAAACTATCGCAGGAAATATAATTCGTTTCCCAACTTAAAATCGGAATATAATCATAACCATTGTATTTAGGCAGTTTATATAACGGAACAGGTTTGAAACAATTACCGCAAGTAATTGGCGATAGGATAGTTATATAGTTCGTTATTAGGATGTAAAAATCGGATTCTCGGCATTTGCAAGCCGTTTTGTAACTTGCGTAGGTTTTACCGACCGTTTTGATCTCGAAAGTTGAACCGCAAAGTTTCTCAATTTTTTTCAATTTGCTCGTTTATAAATGAATTGTTGATTTTTTTTGCGAGTGAATTTTTTTCAAGTGTGAACGGCAGACAAACCATTTTATTTCCGTCAATATATTGAGATTCGATTTTGCCTTGCGTTTGTCCATTCGCGCGATAAAGCGACAAAAGCAAACTAAATTCATCGATTAATTCATCTTTGTCAGCTTCGGTTTTGATTTCAATCGAGATTTCTTGAATATACATAAATTACTTTCTTAAATCTTAAACATCATTTTGATCGTCGAAAGCACATCAAAAATCGTTATTTCTTTTCCTGCGCTTTCTGTTTGGCTTCTGCGATCAATTTCAAAGTGTGATCGAGCGCATCGAGGCTTTGCCAGCCGTCGTGACCGGGAATGATGAATTTCGGATTCTTGAATTTTTTCTGAACTTTTTTGACGGAATTTCCCCATTCATTGATATTTGCGTCTGAAAGGTTTCCGATGCCTTCGGCTTCCGTACTTTTGACGAAACAGCCGCCGTGAAGCACTTTATCCTTCGGAAACCAAATAACGATATTGTCGGGTGCGTGACCTTCGCCGGGATAAAATGTCTGAAATTTGTATTGTCCGACCTTAAATTTCGTGTCTTTTTCAAGCAAAAATTCGGCGCGTTCGAAGCCTTTTTTCTGCGAAAGTTCGTCCGTCATTTTCGTTGTGTAAGTTTTCACGCCTTTCGATTTTAAGAATTCGATTCCGTTCGTGCGGTCTTCGTGAAAATGCGTCGAAAACGACATAATTACGTTTTTTCCGTGTTTTTCTTTGATGTAATTCAAAAGCGGCTGTGTCTGCGTTTTGTCCCACGGCGGATCGAAAATCACAACGCCTTCGTTTGTCACGAGATAAGTGCCGTTCGCGCCGACTTTTACGCCGTTGTAGCTTTGATAAGTCGTAAAAACATAGAAATCGCCAGTCAGTTGCGAAACCTGCAAAGCGTCGCTCGTTTGCCCGAAAACTCCGAGCGAAAAAATGAATAAAAATAAAATAATTGCAATTGTTTTCATAAAACTCCTTAGTTTTTTGATGATTTTTCCCAATCTTCGCGTGTCAGACGATAAACGAAACAATGATCTTCGTCGAAGTTTCTTTCTTCTACGAATTTGAATCCGAGACGTTCATAAAATCTGTGCGCGTCAGTGTTTGAAGCAAGCGGATCGATGATAATCGCCGTAACTTCAGGCGGCGCAAAGCATTTTTCGATCGCAAGGCGCATCATTTCCGTTCCGTAACCTTTGCCCAAATCTTCCTTTTCGCCGATCCAAATGTCCAAAGCGCGAAGATTCGGCGCGACTTCGCCCCAATAATTTTCTTCATCTTTGAAAGGATCAATAATTTCCATAAATCCGATCGGGCGACCGTCGAGTTCGGCGATCAAAGATTCGCGCCAATCGTGCGAAATTCCGATCTGATTTTCCCAATCCCAATCTTCAACGCCCGATTCGACAACGTGCGGCTGTTTTTCCCAAAAACGCAAAAGCGGAATGTCTTCAACAGTTGCGCGGCGTAAAATTATTCGGTTCATACAAAAATTAAAACATTCAAACGGCATTCAAAGCAATTTCGAGTTTTATCTTGTAATTTTTGCCATCGTCCATGATTTCGAGAAAATGGTTGTCGGGATAAAGCAAATTCAGGCGTTTTTTGATGAGTTCGTTTCCCAAACCGCCGAAATCTTGCTG
>DAITPE010000094.1:0-12978 GCA_036833775.1 Pyrinomonadaceae bacterium
ATAAATACGCGAAAAATTTCGCAAAAACTGCGCCGACAATTCCGCCGCCGAAGTCGAAAAGACTCGTTAAACCGGATGCAGCGACGATGAAAAGCAAAATGCCTAAAATGCGTCCAAAACTCGGGCTTAAAGTTTCCGAACGAAGAATCCGCCAAGCAATTAAAAGTATTAAAACGGGGAAAATATACGCCGAAATCCCGATCGCTTGAAACATCAGATCGGAAATTACCGCGCCGAAAACTCCGATCAGATTTTGCGTTTTTTGTGATGTGCTTGTATTAAACGACCAATCGTATGCGCTGTGTGTGACGAGACTCAAAAAGACCAGCAAAGCAACGACCGACAAAGCCAGCGCGACAAGTTCGTTATAACGCGAATTCGTTTTGGTTGAGGATTGTTTTTTATCTATTTCACTTGCCATTTTTCAATAAAACCTTTGAAAAATTATATGCTTGCGCTTTTTTTGAACATCAAAAATTCTTTAATAAATTCGTCTATTTCACCGTCTAAAACCGATTCTACATCCGTCACTTCAAACTTCGTTCGCGTGTCTTTCACCAAACGATACGGATGCAGAACATAGTTGCGAATTTGCGAACCGAACGAAATATCTTGTTTATTCGCTTCGAGTTCGGCAGTTTCGGCTTTTCTTTTTTCAAGCTCCAACTCGTAAAGTTTGGAACGCAAAACCTGCATTGCGACGGCTCGATTTTGAATTTGCGAACGCTGATTCTGACACGTCACGACAATTCCTGTCGGCAAATGCGTAATGCGAACGGCTGAATCGGTCGTATTGACGTGCTGACCGCCCGCGCCGGTCGAACGATATGTATCGACGCGCAAATCTTTGTCTTGAATGTCAACTTCAATGTTTTCATCGATTTCCGGCGAAACAAAAAGCGATGCAAAACTCGTTTCGCGGCTTCCGCCCGAATTGAAGGGCGAAATTCTCACAAGCCGATGAACGCCCGCTTCCGAAGCCAGAAGTCCGTAAGCGTATTCGCCTTCGACACGAAAAGTCGCCGATTTCAAACCTGCTTCGCTTCCCGATTGCTCATCGATTACATCGGTTTTAAAACCGCGTTTTTCCGCCCAACGCAGATACATTCGAAGCAGCATTTGCGCCCAATCCTGCGCGTCCGTTCCGCCTGCGCCCGCCTGAATCGAACAGATCGCGTTGTTCGGATCGGTTTCGCCCGCCAAAAGACTCTGCGTTTCGGCTTCGGAAACTTCACTTTCCAAACGATTTATCAGTTCGTTTAGTTCCGCGACGGAATTTTCGTCCGTTTGAGCAAATTCAAAAAGCACTTCGGCATCGGAAACGCCTGTTTCAAAATCTTCCTGACGCTGTAAAGATTTTTCTATTCGGCTTCGCTGCTGAACCGTTTTCTGCGCCTTTTCTTGATCGTTCCAAAAATCCGGTTCGGAAATCTTATTTTCCAAATCTTCTAATTCGGCACGTTTCTTCGGTGCGTCAAAGAAACCTCCCAAGTTGTTCAACTTTAACTTTTATTTCTTCGTATTTTGTTTGTAAGTCTTGTAATTCCATTAATTTATCTGTGCTGCCCGATGTGAAACTGCATTTTCGTCAATTTCCCGTCGATCAAAACCAACGGTCGAAAAAGATAATACAGCATTTTGTTTTCGGGAAAAATCACGTATTCCCGATTATCTTTTTCCCAAATTTCGACGTGCGTTTGCCTGAAAATCAAATATCCGCCAAAGTAAATCAAAAGCAGAAAAGCGATCGTAAAAATAATCGAGTTACGTTTCACTTCGTTTCTTGCTAAAACTTAAAAATAATAACGCTAAAGTAACAACGATACCAAGCCACGCCGCCCAATCGCCGTATTTTACGTAGAAAGTTTGGCTTCCGTCAGACTTTGAAAGCGTCCAAACGCGTGTTGCTTCCGAATAATTTTCAGCCGTATCGAAAATTTCGCCTTTCTGATTAATATAAGCCGTCACGCCGACGTTCGTCGTTCGTAAAACCGGACGATTCGTTTCGACAGCGCGAAAGACCGCGCTTGCCAGATGTTGCCGTAAAACCGCCGTATTGCCCAAATAACCGTCGTTTGTCATTTCGATGAGAACATCTGCGCCGTTTCGTGCAAACTCGCGCGACAAGGACGGAAAATTAGATTCAAAGCAAATCATAATTCCCGCTTTCGCCTTGCCGATCTCGAAAATGTCAATCTCTTTTCCCGTTTCAAAATTGCTGACGAGAGACGGAATAATTCCTTTTATTAAAGGCGGAACTGTTTCACCAAACGGAACGAGAAACATTTTATCGTATTGCGCAAGCTTGTCGCCTTTTTTGTCGAGCAAAACGGCTGAATTGTAATAACCGCGCGTCGTTTTGTCGGGTTCGAGCGAATTTATCAAAACCAACGAGTTATTTTTCAGCGCGAAACCGCGAATGAAATCTTGAAATTCGGCGTCGTCCGAATACATAAAATTCATCGGATTTTCGGGAAATATTACGAGCGTCGGAATTTGTTCATTTAAATCCTTGCGCTGTTCGATCTGACTCAAGCCGTTTTCGGCTAATTCGATGTGTTTGTTGCGAAGCTCGTAATATTTCTCGGGTCCGAAACCGCTCATCGGAACATTCGGCTGAATCGCCACGACGTTTGCGGCAAGATTTTCCGATTTGTCGGGCGTAAATTTGTTTTCGATTTTCGTCGGATTCGCCGCCCAAGCAAGCAGAAAAGGTAAAACCAACAAAACCGAACTTAAAGAATAAACTTTTTTATTATTGCCGAATTTTACGAATAAAAAATAAACGAGCGCGTTCCAAAAAACAATGAGCGTTCCGAGCAGATAAATGCCGCCAGTTTTGATTGGAAAATAGAAAATCTCTTGATAAGCAAAAGCTTGCGAATACGCGATCATATTCCAAGTATTGCCGATTGTCCAATAACGCAAATATTCGATCGTCGTCCAAATGAACGGTGCGGAGAAAATCGCATAACTGCGAAAATTTCGCAGGCAGAATCCGAGTAACGCCCCAAAACTCCCCGTAAGAATTCCTACTGTGGCAGAAAGTCCCAACATTAAAAAATATGCCAGCCAATAAGGAAATCCGGCATAGTGAATCGGCGCATAAGTCAGCCACGAACAAGTTCCGAAAAAAAAGAAAATACCCCAAACCCAACCGAGAAAAAACGATTTCGGCAAAGAGTTTTTTTCATTCTCAACTGCAATAAATAAAGGAACTAGCGCGATCCAAGCCAAAAACCAAAACTCGAAATTCGGGAATGAAAAGACCAACAGCAACGCGGAAAATATTGCCAAAGCAAGATTCAACGGAGCCGGAAAACCTCTTTTCAATTGCGAAATTTTCATTCGCTTATTTTAACAGATTAAACATTTATTTGTGAGTCAAAAATCGCCTCATTTTGCCATAAAACGTCATTTTCATTGCTGTAAACTGCTGTCACAATTCAATTTGAAAGATAATCGTTCAAATTGAATTAATCGTGATTCGTCATTTTGAACGAATGCACAAATTTTGTCAGCGCGAAAATGACGTTTTTTGTCATTTTTATGACTTTTTCGTATATCGTCTGTCAAATTGATGACATTTCATTTGCAGTAAATCTTATTTAATCGATTAATTAAACAAAATTCACGAAATGGTATAAACCCCAATAAATATAGGCTTTAAAAGCGGGAGAGCCTAGTCTTTTCAGACTAGGCTCATAATCGGAAGGACAACTGAAGGAACGCTCGGAAGGTGGTCAAGCACAGTGGCAAACCGCGCTCGGAGAAGTGTTGGCGGCGGGGTCTTGATTAACTTCATCAAGCTAGCCGCTTTACACTAAAGCACATACCGTGCCAGAAGATCGAGAAACTCGATTTTTTTTCTTTCAGCGTTCTGTTTTATCGCTAAAACTCAATAAAAACGGGAACAAGAAATATTTTTCAAAAATCTTCGCGTATTAAAATTCAAAATTTTCAACACGAAATCGTAAATCAAAAGTTACACTATTTGGAACATCGTTCGACAAGCCTTTGCAAACCCAAAGCATCTGCGTTTTCAGGCAGAATTTCCAACGCCGAAGCCGAGTAGTTTTTCGCCTGCAAACAATCGCCTCGGTCGAGATAAATTCTACCCAGATAAACGTGTGCTTCGATCAAACGATTATCCCAAAAAAGTGCAGTTTTGAAAGAGCTGATCGCTTGATCGATGTCGGCGCGGCGCAGATGAATTTTGCCGAGCAATAAATAGCTTTCGGCATTCATCGGTTCGCTCGAAAGAATTCGGCGTAAAACCGCCATTGCTTCGTCATCGTTGCTGCTCTGATAAAATGTTTTCGCTTGCGCGAGCATTCCATCTGTTTCGTTGACCGGCGTATTTCCGGTCGGCGTCGCTTGTTTTTTAGTCAAAACAACGCTCACGAAATCTTTTCTTGCCGGCTGCTGAACACGCAAACCGATCTCGTTTACGGTTCTCGAACGCTGCCATTCGGTTTCAAACTTGGCATATTTATTATTTTCAACCAAAAAGCGTTTCGCCTGATTGTCAAAATCTGCGGCGGTTGTGTCTTTCAAAAGGTCTAAACCTTTCGCCAATAAATAATATGATTCGCCATCGCGCGGATTTGCCGCTAAAACCGGGCGCAATTGATTTACGGCATCGACATACTGCGTATTCAAAAACAAAGCCAAACTGTAATTAAAGCGAACATTCGGCTCATCAGGCTCGGATTCTGAGGCTTTTTTCAAAAGTTCCAAACCTTCATTCAAAAGCGCGGCGGATTTGCCTTGATTTTTCTTTTCCGCCCGCGAGGCTTGAACCGCGATCGCACCGATCGTGTTGTAAACGCTCGTTAATTTCAAATCTTCCGCCAACGGTCGCAGAACGGCTAAAGCTTGTTCGTAATTGTTCTGCTGCCATTGAATCAAGCCTGTATAAAAAGCCGCTTCGGCGTATTCCGACGTATTTTGCGGAACTCTCGAAAAATATTCGACAGCTTCGGGAAAACGCTTCTGATTCAAATAAAAATGACCGAGTTCGAGCGCGGCATTCGCATAAATTTCACCGTTTTTGGCATCACTGTAAAGACGCAGTGCGTTTTTGAAATAATTCTCACGCGACTGTAAATCCGTCGATGGAACGAGCAAACCTTTGATATACGCTTCAAAAGCGCGCGCCGGAACTTTATTTGCCGATTCAATGAACTGATTTTGCGAAAAAGGCAAAGCTTTGTCGCGCTGATAAAGAATCTGATACGCAATTTGTCCTTGCACGGTTTGCAGATTTCCGAGCGCGTCGTTCAAATTTATATCGCGCGTAATTCGTCTGCCGTCGGGCAATTCTTCATTCAAAAATCTGCCTTCGTTGACACGAATGATTTTCGCTGTCACATTCAGCGTTGCGGCGGTGTCGCCTTGCGCCGGAATAATGTTGTATTTTCCGGCAATCAGAATAGTTGCATTACTTTCACGCGCCAATTTCAAAGAAGTTGCCAAACTTGGCAAATTTGTTAAAGGAATTCGCAACTTTTGCTGAATTAATTTACGTTCGTCGTTTGAAACCACGTCTAAACGTGTTGCTCTGACTTCTTTCAAACCGAAAAGATCGGCTAAAGATTCGGCAAAACTTTCACCGACCCAGTTGAACTCGGCTTTGCCCGAAGTGTTTTCAAACGGCAGAATCAAAACCGAATCTGCTGCTTGCTGAACCGTTTGCGCGTTTATCGAAAAACAAGCAAATGTCATTAAAAAGAGCGTAAATAAAACTTTTTTCAGCATTTGTTCCCTATAAAATAAAAAATTCGCCCGATTAGAAGCGAATGAATTCAAGGTTATGATGCAGGAAATTGTAAAAAAGATGGTAGTCGGTACGGGATTTGAACCCGTGTCGCCGCCGTGAAAGGGCGGTGTCCTAGACCCCTAGACGAACCGACCACAAAAAGTGGTTTGTGATTAACTCAAACTAAACTTACAAATCTCTCAAACAACCACATCGTTACGAAAACGAATAGTTAGAGTATCGCAGTGACTTTTTTCTTGTCAAATTGATTTCGTAACTTTTTTTATTTTTAGGAAAGTTTGCGGCACATTAGTTAAATTCAAATCTTTTGCTTTTAATTTCAAATCCAACTTCTTGTCAAGAATCAAAGTAAGTGATATTTTTTTCAATAACCGACAAATCTTCTTTTTTACGTTTATTTTATAAGGATTTATGGCAACCAAACCGGATTTTGCGTTTTTGCCGCCGCTGTATGAGAAGAAAATTTATTTTCGTTTCTTTTTTGCTTTTGGCTTTTAATCTTTCAGCTTTTGCATTTCTGAAGGACGATTCTTTTTTAACCGTCAACAATACTTTTTCCGCCAAACTTTCCACCACGGAAACTCATAAATTCATTATCAAAGCTGAAGAAAACGAATTCGTCGAAATAATTTGCGAACGAAACGGGGCTGATGTCGGTTTGAGCGTTTTTTCGCCTTCAAACGAAGTGCTTTCGGTTTCGAATGCACCGAGCGGGTTTGCCGGAAAGGACAACTTGGTTTTTATCGCCGAAAAATCGGGACTTTATAAACTGGAAATAAAATCGCGCCGACCTGGAAATTTTGTTGGAAATTATACGATTCGCTTAAAAGAAAAACGCATCGCCGACGAAAACGATCGGCTTCGCGTCAAAGCAATGCAAATTATCGGCTCGGTCAGAGACAGCATTTTCGGAACCGACGATCGCTTGCAAAAGACCGAAACGGCTTTGGAAACTCTTAAAAAAGCTTTAGAAATATTCGAAAAGATCGAAGACAAACGCGGTCAAGCGGTGACGCTTTATTTGATTGGAGATATTTACAGCAACGAATTGGGATTGGAAAAACCTTCGATCGAATATTTTGAAAAATCTTTGGCGATTTGGGAAAAATCGGACGATTTTGGAAATCTTGCAATTTGTTTGACCGCACTCGCCAACGAATTCAGAATGAACGGGCAAAGCGAAAAGAGCGAGTTTTATTTCAATAAAGCCATTGAAATCAACAAATCCATCAATGCCGCGCACAGTGAAGGCGTGACTTTATCGCTTTTTTGCCGTTTGTATAACGACACCGGATTTTTTCAGAAAGGCTTTGAGAAATGCCGTGAATCTTTGAAATTGACGAAAGACGGCGATCCGATAACCGACAGTTTCACGTATCAAGTTTTAGGCGCATTGGCGAGCAACACGGGCGATTTTGAAGGCAGTGAAAAATTTATTTCGCTTGCTTTCGAACGCATAAAACCTGTCAAAGACCTTCTTAATCCGACACGTTTTGCCAGAATTCAGTCGGCGGTTGCGGGAAATTTCTACAACAAAAAAGAATTTCAGAAAGCGATCGAAAATTTCGAACAGGCTTTGGAAATCAGCCGCAAGGCAAATCGTCCTTTGTTTTCCGCTTATTTTCTGGTTCAGCTCGGCGAATGTTATTTTTCGCTGAAGAATTTTGAAAAAGCGGCTGAATACGGTTTGGAAAGTTTGGAACTCAACCGAAAATTCGATCCGCGCCGTCGTCAGGCTCCTTTGAATCTTTTGGCAAAAACCTACGGCGAACTCAATCAGCCGGAAAAAGCGCGTGAATTTTCAAATGAAGCGATCGAAATGAATCGCCAAAATAAAGACCGCTACGCCGAAGCCGAATGTCTTTACGAATTGGCAAAGATCGAAGAAAAAGCCGGAAATCTTGAAACTGCACACGTTTACGCGCGGCAAGCGGCGAATTATATGGAAATTCTCCGCGCCGATCTTTTGGGAAAAAATCAAAGGTCTTCGTATAATTCGATTCTGAAAATCTATTATGAATTGGAAATTGAAATTCTCGTCAAAAAATACGAACGAGAACCGAAAATCGAATTTCTCGAAGCGGCTTGGCAAAAACAAGAAAAAATCCGCGCCCGAAGTTTGCTCGAAAACTTTATCGAAGAAGGTTTAACGGTCAATGAAGTAGTTTCAAACGATATTTTTCTCAAGGAAAAAGATTTGCTCGAAACGATCGCTTCCGCAGAAAACAAACGAATCGAAGCGGAAAGGTCGAAAAATCGTGAAAACTTGAAAACAGCCGAAAAATCTTTGCAAAAAGCATTGGATGAACTTGAAACTTTTCAAGAAGAACAAAGGCGCAGCAATCCGAAATTCTCTTCGCTCAATCAGATCAGAGATTTTACTTTTGCCGATGTCCGCCAAACTCTTTCCGAAGATTCGGCGATGCTCGAATTTTCAGTCGGCACTAATCAAACTTTTTTGTGGTTTATAAAAAAAGATTCCGTCAAACTTTTTTATCTGCCGAAACGCGAAAAAATCGATAAAATTTCGCTTGAATATTACAATTTACTAATTGACAAAACTGTTCAAACCGCAAAAATCACGGAAAAATCAAAGGAATTGAGCCGAATTATTTTTTCGCCTTTGAAAGACGAACTTTCGGAAATAAAATCTTTGATAATAATTCCCGACGGTTCACTTCAACTGATTCCCTTTTCGACGCTTTCGATTGATTTTCAAACTGATTTTCATCTGCTGACAGAACAATTTAATCTCGTCAATCTTCCATCTTTTTCGAGTTTTGCTTATATGCGCGAAGCCAAATCGAAACAAACAGCAAACAACGAAAAGCTTTTGGCGATCATTGCCGACCCGATCTTTCAATTTGACGACGAAAGAATCAGCGTAAAGGGCAAAACTCAAGATTCAACGGCATTTTCAGCCGCCGAAGCCGAAAAGCTCGCCGAAGTTTTGCGCGATTTCGGCATCGATAAATTATCGCGCCTTCCGTTTACGAATTTTGAAGCGAAAGAAATTCAAAAATTTGCGCCGAATGAAACTAATCTCGCGCTCGGCGAAAATGCTTCGCGGCAAAGATTTTTGAACGGAGATTTTGAAAATTATAAAATTCTGCATTTTGCGACGCACGGATTTTTGAATCAAAAAAATCCCGATCTTTCCGGCTTGGTTTTATCGCTTTACGATAAAAAACGTCATCCGCAAAACGGTTTTCTGCGCGTGATCGATCTTTATTCGGTTCGTTTGAACGCAAATTTGGTCGTTTTGAGCGCGTGCCAGACGGGTTTGGGCAAAGACATCGAAGGCGAAGGAATCGTCGGTTTAACGCACGGATTTATGTTTGCGGGCGCATCACGCGTCGTTTCGAGTTTGTGGAAGGTCGAAGAAGCCGCAACCGCCGAATTGATGAAAAGATTTTACCGCGAAATGATTGTAAATAAACAAAATCCGGCTTCGGCACTACGAATCGCGCAAAACGAAATGCGCCAAATTCCGCGTTTCAAAAATCCGCGTTACTGGGCAGGTTTTACGCTGACGGGCGATTGGCAATAAGTTTATTTTCGCACACGAAATGTAAATTCGGTGATCGGTTCGGGTTCTTTTTTCGTATTTTTTCCTTCGAGAAAAAGCACGTAAGTTTGCTTTTTGAGCGTTTCAGCGGCAAGCGTGATTTTCGGATTTTTGAGATCGATTTGTTTCGTGATCGTTTCGCCTTCGGCATTTTTCAGCGTCACTTGATAAGATTCGTATTTTTCGGATTCACGCGGAAGTTCCAATTTCAGACTAACTTTTGTAGTTTTTTCGGTAAACTCGATAAATTGTTCGCCTTCGCTTCTCAAATTTTCCGGCATTAATACAAAACGGGCAGTTTTTTCACCTTTGATAACTTTTGTTTCAACTGAACTCGCCGATTTATTTTGATTCGATACTTTCGGAACAACCGCAATTTTCGGTTGTTTTTCATTAGTTATCGAAGCTGTTGGATTGTTTTGATTTGGCAAATTCTCATTTATGTTCGGTTCGGCTCGGTTCGCTTTGTATGTAAAATTTTCTTGCGGTTCGGAAACTTTTGCAATCTCGGAAGAATTATCTTTTCGTTTGAAAACATAAAAGAAAGCACTGAGCAAAATTAAAACCAATAATCCGCCCAAAGCGAATCGCCACATTAATTGGTTTTCCAAGATTCCCAAAATGTCGTGGCGATCGTTTGTTTTCCGTTTTGAATTTTGCTCTTTAATTCCGGTATAAAAAATTCGCGCCGATTCGAGTTTTTCGCGGCGCGTTTCGGTCGTTAAATAGTTATTTTCAAACGATTTTCTTTCGTTTGCCGACAGCCTATAAGACAAATAATCGTCGATCAATTCGCTTTCGCAAAGCCGAACTTCTTCAAATAATTCTTCATTCAGAGAACATTCTTCCTCGAAACTCTCGGCTTCGATCTCGCTTAATTCTCCCAATAAATATTTTTTAGTTTTATCTTTAATCACAGTTTTTTGCTGCTTCTCAATCTTAAGTGTCGAAAATCGTAAGAAAATTTAAATTATTTTCATTTTTCTTCGATTTTTTTCTTAACACGAGCTTCTAATTTCTCGCGCAGACGGAAAATATTCTGCCGCAAACGGTTCAAAGAAATGCCCAAATCCTTACTCATTTGCTCGCGGTGAAGTATCAATTCGCTATACGGCATATCGGCAAAATAGTTTTTTAATAAATGTTTTTCTTCGTCATTCAGAGAATTAAAACTGTCTCTGAAAACTTCTAACGGGTCGTTTTCCTCTAAGTTTCGGTGAAAATCGTTTTGCGAATAAAATGTTGTAACCGCGAGTTTTTCCTTTTCGTTCAGGCGCAATCTTTCAAAAAAAACCAATCTTGCCACGCCAAAACTGAATTTTCTTAAATCTTCGATATTTCCATTGTTCGAGATTCTTGACGAAATACGGTCGATCGTAATGTCGGCGGCTTGATACGGAAAAGAATCGCCTTTCAGCCGAAAAAATCTGACCAATGAAGCATATAAATCTTTGTATAAATGAACGGCATCGGCTTCATTCTCTGAAAAAGATTGAAGCAAACGGGAGAAAATTTCTGAGGTTTTTTCTTCTGCCACAAGATTATTTTATATTTTCCGCAAATAATTATTATTCAAAAATCTTTTTTCGACAACTTTTAAGTTTACAAACTTGTTTCGATTAGCATCATTTTTTATCATCAATCGTAATGTCAAAAGAAACCGAAACCAAACCGAAACGAGTATTTTTGATCGATACGATGTCGCATATTTTCCGCGCCTTTTTTGCACCGATGGGCGCACGCCAAGAACCTTTGCGAAACTCCAAAGGACAAGTCACGCAAGCCGTTTTCGTTTTTACGAATATGCTCCGCAAACTTCTTTCAGACGAAAATCCCGATTACATCGCCGCCGTTTTCGATTCGCCCGAAAAAACTTTTCGTCACGACTCGTTTGCCGATTACAAAGCGAACCGAGCCGAGATGCCCGAAGATTTGTCGTCGCAAATGCCTTATATCATCCGCGTTTGCGAAGCTTTCAACATTCCGATTTTGCGTCATCCGGGATTTGAAGCCGACGATATTATCGGAACTTTGGCACAAAAAGTTGCCGAAAAAGAAATGCAAGCCGTAATCGTTTCAAACGATAAGGATTTGTGCCAATTGGTGCGCGATCCGCTCATTGTTTGTATGCGCCAAAATTCGCAGAACGTAAAACGAAAGGTCGCCGTTCCGCCGATCGAATATTGCGACGAGGCGTGGGTTGAAAATAAATTCGGAGTTCCGCCGCATAAAATTATCGATCTTTTGGGTTTAATGGGCGACGCGATCGACAATATTCCCGGTGCGCCCGGAATCGGCGAAAAAGGTGCGTTGAAATTGGTTTTGGAATTCGGTTCGGCGGAAGAAGCGATGCAGAACGCTGAAAAAGTGACGCATAAAACTTACCGCGAATCTTTGCAGAATAATCAAGAAATCATTCGTCAATCGCTCGAACTTGCGACGATTCACACGACGATGGACATCGAGCTTGATCTGGACAAACTCAAACACCGCGAACCGAATCGGCAATTGGCTTACGCGCTTTTCCGCGAACTCGAATTTACCGCGCTGACACGCGAATTTGCCGACACGATGCCGCTTTTCGCAGGCTTGGATGAAGGTGCGCCGAAACTCGAAACTTCGCGCAATTACAAACTCATTCAAACGCGTGAAGATTTGGACAAACTCATTCGCCGTCTTTGGGAAACCGAACATTGGTCGTTTGAAGTTGACGGCTCGAATTCGCCAGCCAAAGCGAGCAGTTTCGACAAACTTCCGCCGCTCGGCGTTGCCATTGCGACCGCCGCCGGAGCTTCATATTATATCGATCTCGAAAATTTTCAGGACGGCAAAGAAAGCGCAATCGAATCTTTGAAGGATATTTTATCGAACGGTTTTCTCGAAAAAGTTACTTACGATCTGAAAGGAAATCTCGCGGTTTTGCACAAACTCGG
The DNA here is from genome assembly GCA_036833775.1 of Pyrinomonadaceae bacterium. Taxonomy (GTDB): domain Bacteria; phylum Acidobacteriota; class Blastocatellia; order Pyrinomonadales; family Pyrinomonadaceae; genus JAJQRF01. The sequence goes on from DAITPE010000094.1 coordinate 12,284, forward strand.
CATCACGCCCGAAGCCGTCGTTGACGATGTTTGCATCGCGGCATATTTGATCGATTCGGGACGCAAAAACGATCTCGGTACGCTTTCGCAACTGATGCTCGGCGAAGACGCGTTTCACGAAGTTCCCGAAGGTTGGACGGAATCCCAGTATCGCACCGCCGAACGCGCCGATTTTATCGTTCAGCTTGCGCCGATGATGCGGAAAAAGATCGAGGAAGACGCGCTTGGAATGATCTACGACGAGATCGAAATGCCGTTGATTTCCCTGCTTTACAAGATCGAAATGGCTGGAATGAAGGTTGACGAAGTTGCACTAAAAGGCTTTTCGGATTTCGTTTCGACCGAACTCGACACTTTGAAGGAAAAGATTTTTGCGATTTCAGGCAAGGAATTCAACATCAATTCACCGAAACAGGTCGGCGAGATTTTGCAGGAATTGAACATCGAAACGGGACGCAAAACCGCGACGGGACAGATTTCGACGAGCAAAGACATTCTCACGGAACTTGCGCAAACTTACGAAATCGCACAATTTATCATCGATTACCGCGAACTCGACAAACTCAAAGCGACATATTCTGACGCGCTGCCTACGCAAATCGCCGCAGACGGCAGAATTCACGGAAAGCTCAATCAAACCGTCGCCGCGACCGGACGTTTGAGTTCGACCGATCCGAATTTACAAAACATTCCGA